>JAPYSD010000490.1 GCA_029936705.1 Croceicoccus sp.
AAGCAGGCGGATCACATGAGCCGGGTGTTCGGGAAGGATATCGACGCCACCGCTGCGACCCAGACGGCATTGGACTATACCCTCGTCCTGAAGAATTCGCATTGCCTGGCGGGTTACTTGACGACTGACCCCAAGATTGGCGGTTATGGAGGCTTCCGACCGGGTGCGGTGTCGGTCCTCACGGTCAAGGCTCGCGATCTCCCCGGCAAGAAGGTGGACTGCATATCCCGCAAGGCTATGACTGCCTCCGGATGCTGCGGCAATCTCGGCCAGGCCCTCGGTGCATTCGTCAACCGTGTCGATCGCGTCGATAAAAATTTGCAGGCAATTTTCCCAAGGAATTTCTGACCTGAGTTTATAGTTTGCATCCTGGTCGGTGAAAGGGTTCCGCATTCCGATGCAGTAGCGAAATTCGCGATCGAACGAACCGCTCTGATCCACCGGCCAATCGCGGCAATATCGTATCGCAAGATTGAGGATCGTGCGCGCTTCGTGAATCTGCGCCTTGCTCAGGCCTCTCAGCTGGAAATAGCGCGCCAGTTTCGCGGTAGGGGTCGTCTGAACATTTTTGACGACGATGAGGCCGCCTTGCGCGCCTCTGCGCATTCGCGCCACACCCCAGTTTTCGAGCAGTCTTGCCGCCTCCAGAAACGTCTCTCGGCCCAAGCCGAATTGTTTGCAAATATCCGGCGCCTTGCCGACGAGTTGGTGGGCGGGATACCCGCGTCGGCTGATATCGTCTCGGATCTGTTCAGCGCAAAGCAAGGCGGCGGTCGCACGACTTTTGGGCTCGCAGACCAGTCCTTTATGAATTGCGCCCCAATCGAAGCAAATCTTCATACCCCTCATGGTCTCCCGGCATTGGACGCATTACATGCGCTCTGAGTTCTGGCAGCGTCTATTTTCTATCGTTTTTGGCATTGCCAGTTTGCCGCATCATATACTCCGCCGGACGTTTGAACACCCTTGAAGGTTGCGACTGTCGGGTATGGGCACAAAAGGAAATCACGGGACGTTCCGGTGGGAGGCGGAACGATGACGCCGGAAACGGTACCCGATTGATCGGCGAACGCCATCTTCGCACGATCTGGTCCGCGGTGCGCAACGACCGGGCCCGGCGCTTTGCCCTTCTCGACCCAAGCAATCAGTTCCCGTAATAGTTGATCTGGCGCATCGGCGGGGCCCGTTCCACCGCCGCAATGCGCCATGCCGGGAATGCGGTAATAGGCCGCCATATCCCGGAAACCCGCCATGCCTCCATCCGCCTTGTTGCCGGCTTCGAGGAAATATTGCTCCGTTTCTATGTCGGAGCAGCACGGATCGCTCACGCCGTTCCAGAACAGGACCTTGCCTCCGTCCCGTTGGAACGGGCGAAGGTCGGTATTATAGGGGTAGCCGAAATCGAGCCGCTTCGCGGCAGCAAACCAGGCATCTATTTCCTTTTGGCTCGACAGGTCGAAGTCTTTCAGGACATCATACTCCTGCCCGAAATAGGCGCGAGCCAGAGTGTCGACTATGACATAACCGGGACTGCCCTTTTGCATATTGTCCGGACTGGGCTCTGGCGACCACGGCGGCGGAGAGGCCCCGAGGAATCCTGACCACACCGAAAGATTGGAGATCGGGAACCCTTCCGTGAGCTTGCCTTTGGGGCTGCTCGGCCCTTCGAGGACAGCCTCGATGCTGCGAATTTCGGGCTGAGTCAGACAGTCCTCACCGTCGCCCGCCTTGCAGGCGATGGTCTGAAAATCGAAGCTGCACATGCGATGATCGTTGATCATCTCGTCCTTGGCTCCATCCAGCGCGTCGCATGCCTTCAATACGTGCCCTTCGGCCATTTGGAGCTTTGCCGGAGAGAGCCAGGCGCCCGGTTCGCGCATCATCTGACGTGTATTGTATAGGAATTTCAGCTGCGTGGCGCTGCTGCGACCGCCTGGCGCCCCGATCAATACGCCATCGTAATCCTCTGGATGGCGATCGATCGCCATCATGCCCATGCGTCCTCCACCCGAGCAGCCCGAATGGTATCGATACATCGAGTCGACGTCATAATATTGCTTGGTGATCTGCTGCGTAGCGGCCGTGACAACGTGTCCGCCACGATGGACGTGATCCATGGCCTTTGCCGGATCTTCGCCCATGAAACGCCAGTCGAGCATCGAGCCCTGCCGACCCGTATCGGTTCCTGCGACCGCGAAGCCCATGTTCAACGGGTTGCCAGCGGGAACCTGCGAGTCGGTTGGCACATATCCGGCAGATCCGCCAAGGCCGATGAAATAGAACCGACCTGCCCAATCCTTGTCGGGAAGTTGGAGGCGGAAATTAACCTCGTTGGGTCCGGGGTCATTCGTGGTTACGTAACCCTCGACCCTGCAATGGGCGACCGGCTCCACCACCGCTTCTGCCGACACAATGGTGGTGTCGGCAGGTGCCATCGCCTGGATTGCCGGCACATTACATTCGGCCGCGGGCGCCATTGTTGACTGCGGGCTGGGTACGAGCACGCTTGCGTTCGTTGCCATCGAATCCGGATCGGCCGTGCTGCAGCTGGCCAGGACGAATACCAGGGTCAGTGAGCATGCCGCGCCCAGTCTGCCTGCGGTCAATCTTACCATAATCGGCAATCCTCTGTGTCCCAATTTACTGTTCCCGGCCGCAAAAATTTGATCCGGTCGGATGTTCGGGAACCAACCTATTTCGGCTATGGAGAAAAAAAGAGTCTGCCAAAACATCCGTGGCGAATTCCGGCTTTCCAGCTTTCCCATCCCAACTCTTGCGTGCAAGCCTTGGGCCGTGCCCTTCTCTAAGCGGAAAGGCGAAGTAAATCAGCGGCCAAGGTGCAATCGCCAATTCGCCGTCTTTTTTAGCCAAGGCCCCACGCTAGCGTTTCCCGCAAGCTCCTCGAAAGGAGTCAATAGCTGGGAGGGATTATGAAAACTCTGGCCTTGGCCTTGGCGTGCACGGCATTAAGCAGCACTACTCTATTCGCCCAGACAACCGTCGATACATCAGGCCAGACGACGGAAAACGGTCCCAAAGAGATCATCGTGACGGCGCGGCGAACTGGGGAGAACATACTCGACGTTCCAATTTCGATT
>JAPYSD010000491.1 GCA_029936705.1 Croceicoccus sp.
GCCTCGATCTGCATGCCGCCGGCCGTGCCCTCGAACCCGATGAACCAGCGGAAGGCGTTGGGCATCACCACGAAATAGGCAAGCGCCGCCCCGGCAGTGAACAGGATCGGCGTGGCGAACAGGAACGGCAGGAATGCCTTCTTCTCTTTCGCGTACAGCCCGGGTGCGACGAACTGCCACAGCTGGTTCGCGATCACCGGGAAAGAGATGAAGAAGGCCGCGAACACCGCCACCTTCAGCTCGACGAAGAACGCCTCGTACAGCTTGGTGTAGATCAGCCGCCCCTGCCCATCGGGAAACGCCTGTGTCAGCGGGCGGACCAGTATGCCGAAGATGTCGTCCGAAAACGGCAGGCAGATCGCGAAAGCCACCACCAGCGTCGCCAGGCAGCGCAGCAAGCGGTTGCGCAGCTCAATCAGATGCTCGAGCAGCGGCGATTCGGTTTCGTCGAGATCGGAAATGCGGAACATGGCGCGTTAGTGATCCGCCTTGCTGGGCGCAGGCGCCGGTGCTGGCTCCGGTGAATTGGACGGCAGCGTGGGCGGGTCGTATGGCTCCATCTGCGGATCCTCGGCCGCTGGCGAAGGCGAAGGCGCGGGGGCGGCGTCGACCGCAGCGGGCGCTGCCGGTTCGGGCAGCGCGGGTTTCTCGCCATCATGCGCGGGGCGAACCGCCTCGGGATGCTTGGCCATGATCTCGGCGTTGCGCTTGTTCCACTCGGCCTGCATCTCTTCCAGCTCGGCCTCGCGCACCATGGCGTCGATGCCCGACCGGAAATGCGCCGAAACGCGCCGGATCTTGCCGATCCAGCGTCCCGCCGTGCGCATGGCCAGCGGCATATCCTTCGGGCCGATGACGACCACCGCGACGATCACGATGATCAGCAGCTCGATCGCGCCGATGTCGAACATGAAGAAAGCGTCCTAACGCAGCAACCGCCGTGGCGGATCAGCTGCTCTTTTCGGAATCGCCCGTTGCGGCCGGGGTGCTCGTCGCGGTGGCAGTCGGCGCCGCGGTCTTTTCCGTCGTCGTCGGGGCGGGCGACTGGTGGTCGATCCGTTCCGGCGAGCGCGCTTCCTCGTTCATGCCCTGCTTGAAGCTTTTGATGCCCTTGCCGAAGTCGCCCATCATTTCCGAGATCCGCCCGCGCCCGAAGAGCACGAGGATCACGATCGCGACGATCAGCAATTGCCAGGGTCCAACATTCATTTCAAATTCTCACTTATACGAGAGTACGCACCTCGTTTAGGCGGATTCGTCGCCCATATCCAGAGAGGGTTCGGTTTCGCCCTCTTCTAGCGGCTTTTCCTTTGCGCTCTCGTGAATGTCGGCCATCTCGCGCTCCAGCGCGTCCTCGACCGGTTCCAGCAGGCCCGCGGCGCGCAATTCGGCCAGTCCGGGCAGGTCGCGGCGCGTGGCGAGCCCGAAATGGGTCAGGAATTCGGGCGTGGTCGCATAGATCACGGGCCGTCCCGGCACTTCGCGGCGACCCGCGGCGCGCACCCAGCCCGCTTCCATCAGCACGTCGAGCGTGCCCTTTGCCGTCTGCACGCCGCGAATCGATTCGATCTCGGCGCGGCTGACCGGCTCGTGATAGGCGATGATGGCGAGGCATTCGGTGGCCGCGCGCGACAGGCGCTTGGGCTCCTCGCGCTCGCGCCGCAGCAGGTGGGCCAGGTCGGGCGCGGTCTGCAGGTGCCAGCGCGGGCCGCGCTTGACCAGTTCCACGCCGCGACCGTCGTAATGGGATGCCAGCTCCGCCAGCGCCTCGCGCACGTCGGCGCCGCCCAAGTGTTCGCCGATTTCGACGGCGGTCATCGGCGCTTCGGCAGCAAACAGGACCGCTTCGACAGCGCGCACCAAGTCGCTTGAAGCGGTATCGTCATCCATGCTGGTCACCGCCCCTCGGCCAGCGCACGCAGCCGCAGCGGGCCGAAGGTCTCCTCCTGCGCGATTTCCGCCTTCCCCTGCTTCGCCAGTTCCAGCGCAGCGACGAAGCTACTGGCCAGCGCGGACTTGCGCAGGCGCGGATCGGCATGGGGCGGCAGGAACTGGCGCAGTTCCATCCAGTCCAGTGATACGCCCAGCATCGACGACACGCGCGACAGGGCGCTTTCCAGCGTCATCACCGCGCGGTCGCGCACCATGTGGACGACGGGCGCGGTGCGGGCCTTCACCTGCCCGTAGGCCTGCACCAGATCATACCACTCGCACTGCCACGCACGCTTTTTCAGGATGCGCAGCCCCTCGGGCGCGCCGCGTGCGAATACGTCGCGGCCTAGCCTGTCACGCGCCATCAGCCGCGCCGCAACGTCGCGCATCGCGCCCAGCCGCTCCAGCCGCAATTGCAGGCGCAGCGCCAGCTCCTCGGGGCTGGGATCTTCCTGCTCCTCCTTGGGCAGCAGCATCGCGGATTTCAGATAGGCCAGCCACGCCGCCATCACCAGATAGTCGGCGGCCAGTTCCAGCCGCATTTCCCCCGCCCGGTCGATGAAGGCCAGGTATTGGTCGGTCAGTTCCAGGATCGAGATGCGGCGCAGATCGACCTTCTGCCGCCGCGCCAGGTCGAGCAGCACGTCGAGCGGCCCTTCCCAGTTGCCGAGTTCGACATAAAGCCGCTCGTCCTCGCCCGCGGGTACCGCGCCATCGGTCCAGCCGTCCGGCCCCTCACCCCACAGATCACCGGGTGCGGCGCCGTCGACACTCATGCGGTGATCCCGGCCGCGGCCAGAAGCGCATCGCGCTTGGCGATGCATTCGGCGCGGCGTTCGGCGCCATCGAACGGGCGGGCGTCCTTCCCCTGCATCGCGGCATCCAGCCGCCGCCGCGCGTCGGGCGTGATTTTGCCGCAGGCCTCGACCGTCGCGGCCATGTCGGGCATCTTCGCCCAGCAATTGAGGACCAGGTCGCAGCCCGCTTCCAGCGCCTTGACCGAACGCTCGGCGATGGAGCCGGTCAGCGCTTCCATGTCGATGTCGTCGCTCATCAACAGGCCGTCGAAGCCGATGCGGTTGCGGATGATGTCGCCGATCACCTTGACGGACTGCGTCGCGGGATGGTCGGCGTCCCATGCCGTATAGGTGACATGCGCGC
>JAPYSD010000492.1 GCA_029936705.1 Croceicoccus sp.
CCCCCTGCTTGTCGAGAAGGCCTGCTTATCGCAAGTTCAGAAGATCGACCATAGGCGGGCGATCGAAGAGGACAGGATGTCCAAATTCGCCACAGTCCGGCAGTTCGCGTGATTGGTATGACCCGCCGGTCAAGCCGTTTGTTGGTATTCGATCGGACCGTTCGCGTCGTAGAGGATATCAATCCGGGGAAGCCTGCTGCGAGGGTTCTCTTCCCAGATCGACAGGGCAACCTCTGCGCGTACTGCCTCTTCTTCGAGCCTTCGCAGAGAGGTTTTCTCCGATGTCTTGATATCGCGGGTGGCGATCGCGAGACGCCAGTTCACCAGGGCTGCTGCAACGAGAACGATTACCTTGATCTCGAAGGTATTGGCGTAGAAGCAGATGGCGGCAGTGACCGCAAATGCGACGATGACCCAGACCGCAAGCCAGAGCATGATGTCGCGGGTCGATGCAGGTTTGGCCTTGCTTACCTCTTCATGCCTGTCGCCGGTCGTGTGGTTGAGGATCAGGATCGGTCGACCAGCTCTCGCTCCATCTCCCTTGCTAGGAAGGACGACGGTGATCTGGTCGCCGGCGATCGGTTCCTTGGGAGATCGCCAATTGAACGTCGTGATCGCACCCTCGTGGTCAATCAGGGTAGCCTGGTGGCCCTGTCCGACAAGCCCGCGTTCCCAGCCCAGGAGGTGGCCGTCCAGCCGCCGATAATCGTCAAGCTGCTTGGAAATGATGTTGCTCACCGGACCGGTTCCCCGATTGGCTCTGCAGCAAGCGCGGTCATTCCGTCTTCGGTCCTCATGAACGTAACCGTCATGTATTGCCGGGGATCGGCATCCTGGGCGATGCTAAGCGGGTTCTCGGCGACCTGCTGGTCCCAGTTCGAATTTTCAAGGATTAGTGTAGAGCGGGCTCGTCCGGTAATTTTGGCAACGATCTGCGCCTTCTCGCCAAGCCGAAGGGCATGCCACTCGTCGAAGTCTACCCGTGCCATTTCTTCTCGTTCGCCAGATTGCATAACCTTCACTCTCGAAGTTCGCGCTTGATCATCAGAATTTTAGGATGAGGAGACTGGAGTGCCAAATGGTCCCGGATATCATCCCATCATCGTGCGGTGAGTTTTCTCGAGGAAGCGGTCGGTCATGCCTGCGATATAGTCTGCAATGACCCGGTCGCCGTTTTCGGATGCTTTCCATAGAGCGCGGTGACGGTCGGGAAGGTAAAGCAGCGGCTGATAAGAGAATGCATCGAAGACCTCGATGATCATGCGCTGAGTCCGGACCCGTTCCTGTTGGACCTTGGTGGACTCGATGACCCGCGTGAATACCGATTTCTTGATCTGCTGCATCAAGCGCTTCTGCGGCTTCGCTAGCTCGACGGAGTAGCGGTAGAGAGGGTCTGCCAATTCCTCGTCTTTCACGAGCGTCACCCCTGCGAGGAAGTAATTGATGATGGAGCCCGTGATGGCTCTGCGGCTGGCGCTACCGTCCATTAGCCGGTCGTAGAGGTCGGTGCGGTGCCTCAAGGGGTCAGTGGAGCCTTTGTTGGCGTGCTCTAGGTATCCCGCCCAAGCCTCTTCGCTGATGTCTTGTTCAATCCAGGACCGCTCCATCATGCTCATGGCGATAGCGTCGTCGAGATCGGCCGCAGAATATGCGAACTCGTCAGCGAGATCCATCAACTGACAGTCGAAGCTCTTCAGCATGCGATCGCGAATAGCGTTCTCGTCAATCGTTCTCGGGGAGAGAAGCCACTCGACGATTGGGCCTTCTTCGTCGTGGTAGCATTTGGGAGGCTTGTGCTCAGGCCCGATCAAGGGAGCTCCGGAGATACCGCGGTGTGGGGGCGGCGTATCGCAGGTGGCAGCCTCGCTATAAGGCTTCGGATATTTGAGGACGCCCAGGAGCGATCGGCGCGTTAAATTGAGGCCATATCCAGGGGTATGGCTTTCCAGCCGCGTAAGGATTCGAAGCGTCTGGCCGTTTCCCTCGTAAGGAAGGCATGCATTGAGGGCACTTTCACCGGCGTGTCCGAGCGGGGGATGGCCTAGGTCATGACAAAGCCCGACAACGTGCCAGATGGCTTGATCGTTCAGCAGCTCATCGAGGTTGTGACGTGGATTGGCGATATGATCAGAACGAAGTCGTTGGGCGATCCCAAGGGCAATCTGGGACACTTCCATCGAATGGGTAAGGCGTGTGCGCGGCACATCGCTTTCGCCTTGGTGGATCTGCGTCTTGCCGGCCAGTCGCCTCACGCTGCTGGAATGAACGACCCGGGAGTGGTCCACTTCCAGAGCTGTGCGCGCGTCTCCAGGCAACGCTGCGCGGTGCGCGCGGCGTTCATACCAATGGTCCTGCATGTGGGAATATCCTTCTAGCTCGGATCTTCGAGCGAACGTGGCTGAGGCGGCTGGCGGCTAGACCGCTTCATAGAAAAGCGGCGAGAGCACGGCGGTGATGATTGCTAAAGTCGCGGTGGCAGCCCTGTGCCATTTCCTGCGCCCGATATCGACATAAGCATGAATGACGAAGAAGGCGATCAGGGCGGTCAGAGGAGGGACCTGATAGAAATGGTGCACGGTTCACATTTCAAGCGGCTGGCCGATGTACGAGGATACCGATGCCGTCGTCTTTCTTGACGCCAGGCTTGCCGCTTCGCCAGCCTTCGTTGTCGAGATCGCCGGGCAACTTACCGTCGATGCTGACGAGCTGAACCCGGTGGGCACGGTCGAGGAGCCAGCGAACGTCGGCATCATTGGCGGGCGCAATTTCGACCATTCTGTTGTCGGCCGGCTTGTAGTCGGGATTGAAGGGAAGGCCCATGACAAACTGTTGAAGCTGCTCTCCCTCGAGCGTGATGGCTGCAGGAGTTGCTCGCTCGGATTTCGTAAAGGCGGTGCCATCCCACCTTGTGAAAACGATCATCTCGATTTCGGTAGGTGACAAGGGATAGGTGGGAATAGCCTTATGGCTGGGTGACGCCGGTACAGGAGCCGATTTGCTCGTGACTGCCTTCTTGGCCATTTCTTTTTCCATTCGCTTGCTGCTGTTCTCAATATCCTTTTGCCCCGCGGATATCAGGGAAGGTCATCGAT
>JAPYSD010000493.1 GCA_029936705.1 Croceicoccus sp.
GTAGCGGATCGTCACCGTGCCGGATGCCGGATCGGCATCGACCTGGATGCTGACCGGCAGGCCGAGCGCATCCTCAAGCTGGGTCTGCACCGCAGCGATATCGGCATTTTCCGGCCCGCGCGGTTCGCGGGCGACCCGGCGCGCAGGCTGGGCCGATTCGCCCGCCGCCTGCTTGCGCACCAGCTTCTCGACATCGCGGACCGACAGCTTTTTCGCGACGGTCTTTTCGGCAATCGCCTCTGCATCCGGGCAATTGATCAGCGCGCGGGCGTGGCCCATCGACAGATCGCCCTTCTCCACCAGCGTCAGTACCGGTGGCGGCAGAGCCAGCAGGCGCATCAGATTGGTGACGTGGCTGCGCGACTTGTCGACCAGCCGGGCAATCTCGGACTGTGCCATGCCGTCGCGGTCCGACAGGCGGTGATAGGCGCGCGCTTCCTCCACCGGGTTCAAATCTTCGCGCTGAATGTTCTCGATCAGGGCGAGCGCGGTGACTTCGCGGTCGTCGAGTTCGCGAATAATCGCTGGAATTTCATGGAGTTGCGCCTTCTGGGCCGCGCGCCAGCGGCGTTCGCCGGCGACTAGCTGATACCTGCCTCCGCCTGCAGGCCGCACGATCACCGGCTGAATGACTCCGCGCGAGGCTATCGAGGCGGCGAGCTCTTCCAGCGCGCCCTCCTCGAACTCGACACGCGGGTTTTCCGGGTGCGGTTCGATGGACGCGATCGCCAGCAGGGCGAGCCCGCTGGTCACTCCCTCGGCTGCAGGCTCCGGTGCGCGCGCGCTGGATTGCTGCGGGCGGGACACCGGCTCCTCACGCTGCGCATCGCCGAGCAGCGCGCCGAGGCCACGGCCCAGGGCGGCGCGGCGCTTCGCGGCCGGCTTGGCGTCTGCGGGCTTGGTGTCTTCCTTTGCGGCGGTCTTGCTCATGCCGCTTTCCTCCGTTTCGGCAGCCGGTCGATCAATTCACGTGCCAGATCCATATAGGCACGCGAACCGGCGCAATTGTGATCGTAAACAAGGGCGGGAACGCCATGGCTAGGCGCTTCGGACAGGCGCACGTTGCGCGGCACGACGGTGTCGAACACCAGATCGCCGAGCACTTCGCGCACATCCTCTGCCACCTGATCCGTCAGGCGATTACGCCGGTCGAACATCGTGAGCGTGATGCCGACAATGCTCAGCCCTTCGTTGAATCGCTGCTGGACCTGTTCGACGGTTTGCAGCAACTGGCTCAAGCCTTCGAGCGCAAAAAATTCGCATTGTAGCGGAACGAGCAGCTTATCAGCTGCAGCCAATCCGTTGAGCGTCAGCAGACCGAGAGATGGCGGGCAATCGATGAAGGCGATGTCATAGTCCGCCGCCCCGTGAAGCGCCTTGCGCAGGCGCTGGGTCCGATCGGATGTTCCGACGAGTTCGATCTCCGCACCTGACAGATCGACCGTCGCGGGCACGATATCGAGTAGCGGGATCGTGGTGGACCTCGAACATTCCGCCAGATCGAGGCCATCGAGAAGCAGTTCGAAGCTGGAATTTTCGCGATCATCCCGCCCGATACCGAGGCCGGTCGAGGCATTTCCCTGGGGGTCGAGGTCGATTAGCAGCGTTCGCCAGCCGGACGCGGCGAAAGCGGTCGCCAGATTGATCGCCGTCGTGGTTTTTCCGACTCCGCCCTTCTGGTTGGCAATAGCTGTAACGATCATCGACTCACCCCGCTCTTGCCCAGAGACCCGCTCTTGTCGAGCCGTCCGACGATGATTCCCGATTCGTCGTCCGTGATGGAAGGTTCCACGTGGAACATCCCTTGCCAACCCGGGATCGCTTTTAATTCATCCTGAGCACTACGTCCTTTGGGAAGAATCCACAGGGTTTTTCGCGATGCGAAGCGTTTTGCCTGTTCGAAGAGCTTCGGCATGGGTGCAAAAGCGCGTGCCGTGATCACGTCGAATTCTTGGGCGGGAACGGCCGATGCGGGTCCGGTGAAGACCTCTACGTTGGAAAGTCCAAGTTCCGATGCGGCGCGCGATAGCCATGCTGTGCGCAACGGACGGCGTTCAACCAGGGTGAAGTGATTGTCCGTGGCAATGATCGCGTTGACCAGCCCGGGCAAACCCGCTCCCGAACCGAGGTCGATCCACCGTTTAGGTGTTCCACGTGGAACATGGAGCAGTAATTGCGCACTATCGACAATATGTCGGCTCCATACCGTGGGCTGGCTGGCTGCGGCGATCAGGTTCTGCTGCGATGCCTCCTCAAGTAAAAGCCCGACAAAGTCTGTAAGGCGACGCTCTATTTCCGCATTTAACGCGAGGTTTTGCCGAAGCCACTTAAAAGCCTGCTGCCGGTCGTCGTGATCAGTTTGAACCAGTGGGCCTGTCATGCTGCGCGGCTATTCATCTGTTTGCGCAAGTTCACAACCAGCGTTGCCATCGCCGAGGGTGTAACTCCCGGAACACGCCCCGCGGCTGCGACAGACCTCGGACGTGCATTCGTCAATCGCTCCACCATTTCGTTGGATAGGCCTGGCAAAGCGGAATATTCGAACCACGGGGGAATCGGGGTGCTTTCAGCGGCTTTCAGGTCACGTAGTTCAGCGTCCTGACGCTCCAGATAGGGGGCGTAAAGGAGATTTTCTTCTATCTCGGCAAGCAGGTCGGTGTCGTCCGTCAGGCCATCCTCCAATGCCCAGTCTGGTATGGAGTTCCGGACATCTTCGAACCGCGCCCAATCACGGAGGGACATCCTCCCCAAATCCGCTCGCGCCGATGTTCCACGTGAAACAATATCAGCGGGTGACATCTCTTGATCCAGCCAACGATCGATCGCACCAGCTTCGGCCGACCATCTCTCAAACCATTCGCGCCTTTCCGGACCGATACAGCCAAGTTCGATGCCGACAGGTGTCAGCCTGGTCGCGGCATTATTGGCTCTCAGCCGCAGGCGATACTCGGCGCGGGCAGTCAGCATGCGATAGGGCTCGGACACGCCATGCAGCGTCAGGTCGTCGATCATGACCGCCATGTAGCTGTTAGCACGATCCAGCATCGGCCCCGCCCTGTGCTTCGCTGAGACTCCAACCTGCAGGCAGGGT
>JAPYSD010000494.1 GCA_029936705.1 Croceicoccus sp.
GTTCCGCACCGCTCTTCGGCCGTTCTATCGCCGAGAGCTTCACGTCCTGCGCATCACGGTCCCAGCGCATGGCGATGTTGTATTCGACCAGGTTCTGCACCTGCGGCTCGATGATCGCCAGATTGTCCTGCGCCAGAACATAGGCGACCAGCGAGGGCAGATCGGCGGCGGTCTTCGCCAGACCCACGCCGATCGAGCTGCCCAGGTTCGCGGGCTTCACGATGGCGGGGAAGCCGAACTTCGCCTCGACCTCGGCGATCAGGGCTTCGGGATCGGCCAGTCTCGCGCGGTTGGCAGTCACGTGGTCGAGCACGTTGACGCCCGCCAGCTTGACCAGCGCCTTGGTCGCATCCTTGCGCATCGCCATGGCGCTGGACCCGGCGGCAAAGCCCGTCACCGGTATGCCCAGCAGCTCGAAATGCCCTTGCAGCCGTCCGTCCTCGCCGAACGGGCCGTGGAATACGGGCAGCACGCAATCGATCGGCGTCTGTTCGCCGTCCTCCAGCGTCTGCATCACCGGGCCGCGTTCGCTCCAGCGGAAGAATACCTCGGGCGCGCCCGAAGGTTTCGGCTTGAACCGCCTGATATCGCGCAGGAAAGGCGCCGAGAAGAAGCGGTTCTCGAAATCGGTGTAGACGGGGATTACCTCGATCTCGCGCACGTCGCAGCCGTCCATCAGCTGGTGCGCCGACACGACCGAGACGTCATGTTCCTGGCTTGCGCCGCCGAACAGCACCGCGACCCTTAGCCTGTTGTCATTCGCGCCCGTCATTCCCGGTCCGCCATACGCGCTATCCCCAGTTCCAACGCAGGCCACCCACAGGGCATCGCCTGCCAATCTTGTGCGCCGCATCTGGCGCTGTAAGAAGGGCGGCATGAAGCCTCCCCATCATATCCGGATCGGCACGCCCGGCGCACCGAAAGTGGCGTTTGGCCACGGCTGGGACCGGTCGCATCGCGATTTCATCCCTGTTGCCGAGGCGCTTGCGCCGCTTGTCGATGCCTACCTGTTCGATCTGCCCGGTTTCGGCAAGAGCGAGAGGCCCGATGATGCATGGGGAACGGTGGAATACGCCGATTACATGGCGCGCCACATGGTCGACCAGCTGGGTTTCGACCTGTGCACCTGGGTCGGGCACAGCCTTGGCGGGCGGATCGGCCTGCGGCTGGGCCGCCGGTCGGGCGGACTGATCGAGCGGCTGGTGATCGTCGCCGGTGCCGGCGTTCCGCGCCAGGTCAGCAAGTGGGAGCAGATCAAGCGCAAGCGCCGCTCTGCCCAGTTCCAGCGCGCCAAGGCCAATGCGAGGGACGAGGCGGAACTGGTCGAGCTGGAAAGGAAGTTCGGCAGCATCGACTATGTCCACAGCCGCGAAACCGGCATGCGCGACATCTTCACCGCGACCGTGACCGAGGACCAGAGCGCCGAGCTTTCGCGCATTATGATGCCGACCACGCTGATCTATGGCGCAAAGGACCAGGACACCCCGCCCGAGATCGGGCGCAAGATCGCCTCGCTGGTGCCCAATGCCAGCTATGTCGAGGTGCCTTTCTGCGACCATATCTCGATCCTCGACCGCGGGCGGCACCAGATCGCGCTCGCGATCAAGGAAGGGCTGCCGCAGGGTGCGCCGACTGCGCATGACCTGGTGGGAGGTCGCGCATGATCCTCGCTCCCATCGCGATCTTCGCTGCCGCCTTCGCGTTCCTGCTGTGGGTGCGGCTGCATACGCTGCTGACCTATTTCCAGCAGGAGGAATACGACGCGCGCCGCTTTCCCGCCGCGATCCTGCGCATGCGGCTGTTCGACGTGCGCGCCAGCGTGGTGCTGCTGATCCTGACCGGCATCAGCGCCTTTGCCTATTCCAGCGGCAACATGGTCAGCCTGTCGGTCTCTGCCATACTGGCGAGCGCGGTCATGCTGGTCGCGATCGCGTGGCACGAGAAGAAGTACCAGTACAAGAAGCCGCTGGCGCTGACCGAACGGGCGCGGCGCATCCGCAATGTCGCCGCCATCATCTGCGTGCTGCTGGTATTGTTGGCCTCGATGGGGCCGATCCAGGCATTGATCGCGGTGCAGCTGCCCCCCGTGGCGCTGATCATCGCCAATGCCATGCTGCAGCCGGTGCAGGAGAAGGTGAACGAGGGCTATGTGTCCGAAGCGCGCGAGAAGCTGGCGCGGCTGGACCCGATCCGCATCGGCATCACCGGCAGTTTCGGCAAGACGACCACGAAGCACATCTTTGCCGAGGTGCTGGGCGTGTCCGCGCCGGTGTTCTTCTCGCGCGGGTCGATCAACACGGTGCTGGGCCTCACCCGCCATATCCGTGAACGGCTGCAGTGGAGCCACCGCTATTTCATCGCCGAGATGGGGGCATACGGTATCGGTTCGGTCGCGCGCCTGTGCCGCTTCGTGCAGCCCGATTTCGGGATCGTGACCGCCATTGGCGATGCCCATACCGAACGCTTCGGTTCGGTCGAGAACATCGCGAGAGCCAAGTCGGAGCTGGTCGAGGCGGTCTGCGAAAAGGGCGGCATCGCGGTCGTGGCCACTCAGGTCATGGACTACGCCCCCTTCCGCGGCCTGGCCGAGCGCTATCCCGGGCAGGTCGTGACGGTCGGGCCCGAGGAAGACGCCGACATCCGCATCGCCAGCGCCGCGCTGGAGGATGCCGACTGGGTCATCACGCTGGACGACCGGCGCGCCGACGGCTTCGGATCGCTGAGCTACGAGCTGCCGCTGCTGGGCGAGCACAACGTGACCAATTCGGCGCTGGCGGTCGCGATGGCCGCGATCATCGATCCCGAGATCGCCCGCCGCATTCCGCTGGTGACGCCCGACGTCGAACAGGTCCCGCACCGCTTGCAGAAGCGGGAGAGCCCGGGCGAACCGCTGGTGCTGGACGACGCCTATAACGCGAACGAAGCAGGCTTCCGCAATGCGGTCGCGGTCGCCGCGGAACTTGCGCGGCAGCGCGGCGGACGCTCGATCCTGGTCACGCCGGGTATTGCCGAACTGGGGATGGAGCACGACCGTGTCCACGCCAAGCTGGGCGAATATGCCGCGGGACTGGCCGACGTGGTCTATGC
>JAPYSD010000018.1 GCA_029936705.1 Croceicoccus sp.
GTCTTGGGCGTCTTCAGCACCGGCGGCGGGGGCGCAGGCTCGGGTTGCGGAGTCTCGACCACCTCGGGCGGCGGTTCGGGCGCGGGTTCGGGCGGGGTTTCCTCCGGCGGCGGTTCGGGCTGATCGGGTTCGGGTTCCGGCTCGGGCTCGGCTTCCGGCTCCGGCTCCGGCTCGGGTTCCGGTTCGGCCTCTGGCTCGGCGGGGGGCGGGGAGGCCTGGATGTCGATGCTGGTCAGATTATCCCGCCCTTCCTCGACGCCGACGATCGACCCGCCCAGCGTCAGCAGCATCAGGATCAGCAGCACTTCCAGCGCGATGGCGAGCGCGATGCTCAGCCCGCGGGGGCCGAACCTGTCTACCAGTCGCTGAAAAGGCGAAGATTCGCGCGAAGACATGGACCCTCGATCATCTCGTCAAGCAGTCGATGTCCCCCTCATCCGCCGCTGCGCGCTGCGATAGTCGCGTGCGGACAAGGCGGCAAGTGGCATCAGGGACCAGCCGGGCAAGCGCAGCGACGGGTTTCGCGCCGGTCACCGTTTCAGCCGGGCGGCGGCTTCCTGTTCGATCACGGTCAGCTCCTCGATCGTCAGCTCCAGCGCCACGCGCTGCTCCTCCAGCTCGGACAGGCGTTCGCGCACGCGTTCGATCAGCCGCTCCATCTGTTCCTTGTGCTCGGGATCGGCGTCGTAGAGGTCGAGGAACTCGGCGATCTCGCGGATGGAAAAGCCCAGCCGCTTGCCGCGCAGGATAAGCTGCATGCGCGCGATCTCGCGCCTGGTATAGACGCGGGTGGTGCCGACGCGCTCGGGCTTGATCAGCCCTTCCTTTTCATAGAAGCGCAGCGCCCGCAGCGTCACGCCCAGCTTGCGCGCGACGTCCTGGATGCCCAGCAGGGCGCTTTCGTCACCGGTGCCCGCGGTATCGGCAGCCTCTGCCGTTTCGTCCGATGCGGGCGGCGTGATCCCGGACCGCAAATCCTGCAAGTTCACTTTCCCGTCAGCCCCCTGCTGCTTGTCCCGCGATCCCGTCACGACGCCTTGGCCCGGATACTGCGACCCCCATCCGGCCGCCCCCCACCCGGTAGCCCGAGGCTGAAACCCCGTCCGGCGCAGACTGGCAGCAGCCACGCCATCAGGCGAGCTTTTTCCGCTCTTCCTCGACCAGCTCCTTCTTGGACAGCTTGCCGATCATCGTCTTGGGCAGTTCGCCGCGGAATTCGAATTCGCGCGGCAGTTCGATCTTGCTCAGCCGCTCCGCCAGGAAGGCGCGCAGCTCGTCCTCGCTCAGCGACTGCCCCTCGCGCAGCGCGACGAACAGCTTGGGCGACTGGCCGCGATATTCGTCGGGAATGCCGATCGCGACCGCTTCCAGCACGGCGGGGTGCTGATAGGCGGCATCCTCGATCACGCGGGGATAGACGTTGTAGCCGCCGCACAGGATCACGTCCTTGATGCGGTCGACGATGAACAGATAGCCTTCCTCGTCCAGATAGCCGATGTCGCCGGTGCGCAGCGCGCCATCGGTAAAGACTTCCTCGGTCGCGTCGGGGCGGTTCCAGTATCCCTTCATCACCTGCGGGCCGCGCGCGCAGATCTCGCCGCGCTCGCCCTGCGGCATCAGGGTCTCGGGGTGTTCGGGATCGCGGATCTCGATGATGGTCCCGGGAAAGGCGGGGCCGCAGCTGTTCGCCTTGACCGGGCCCTGCAGCGGGTTGCAGGTGATGATCGGCGCGGTCTCCGACAGGCCGTACCCCTCGACCACGCTGGCGCCGGTGCGCTTCTCGAACGCCTCGCGCACTTCCAGCGGCAGCGGCGCCCCGCCCGAGATGCAGCATTTCACCTGCGAAAGGTCGGGGACGCGGCTTTCCTCAAGCGCGTTCATCGCGACATAGATGGTCGGCACGCCGAAGAACTGGGTCGGCGGCTTGCGGCGGATCGTGCCCAGCACCTGTTCCATCTCGAACCGGGGCAGCAGCACCATCTCCGTCCCGGTCTCGATCGAGTAGTTGAGCACGGTGGTCAGCGCGAAGACGTGGAACATCGGCAGCACGCCCAGCGTGCGTTCCTGCTTTTCCTGCCAGCCCGGCTCGCCTGGCCCCCCTTCGTCAGGCCAAGCGGCGGCGACGTGGTCGACCATCTGGCCGCTGTTCGCGGTGAGGTTGCCGTGGGTCAGCATCGCGCCCTTGGGCACGCCGGTGGTGCCGCCGGTATATTGCAGCACCGCGACATCGCCGGGCTTTACCGCGACGGGATGCGGCGCTTCGCCGCTGGCCAGCAGCGCCTTCAGCCGCAGGTGAAGCTTTTCGTCGCGGATGCGCGCGTGGTCGCCGCGCTTGAACAGGTTGAAGCCCACGCCCTGCAGCCAGGGCAGCATCTCGCTCATCGCGACCAGCACGATGCGGTCGATCCCGGCGTCCTTCGCCACGGTCTCGACCTTGTCGTGGATCATGGCAAGGTCGGGCACGGCGATGAAGCGCGTGCCCGAATCCCTGATCTGGTGGGTCAGCTCACTCGTCGTATAGAGCGGGTTGAAGTTCACGACGATCGCGCCCGCGCGCAGCGCCGCGAAATAGAGCACCACGAAATAGGGGCAGTTGGGCAGGCACAGGCCGAACCGGTCGCCGGGCTTCAGCCCCGCGTCCTGAAGGCCCCGCGCGGCGCGGCTTACCAGGTCGCCGATCTCGCCATACGTCCAGCAGCGGCCCATGAAGTCGATGGCCGTCCGTTCGGGGAAACGCTCCACCGTCCGGTCCAGCAGGTCGGTGATCAGCCGGTCGCCATAGTGCGCCCCGCCGCTCGCCGCCGTCTTCACGTCAGCCGCTGCCGTCATGCCTTGTCCCTCCCTTTTCGTTCCCTGCCGTTTAGAACGCGATCCGGCCGCCCAGCGAGAAGACCAGCGCATTGGCGTCGTTCGCGCTGCCGTTCACGACGATCGGCGTCTGCACGGGCGAGCCGGCATAGGCCGCCGTGGTGCGGTCGATCGAGGCGCTGTCGATGGTGACATAGTTGAACGCCGCGTCGACCGCGAAGCCCGGGCTGACGTCATAGCTGGTGCCCACCGCGAAGTTCCAGCGGTTGCCGTCGGGCACGCGCGCGTCGCGGTCGCCGTCCTGCGTCGGCGTCTGGTCGTGCTGGATGCCGCCGCGCACCGTCCACTGCGGCGACACGGCGTAATCGACGCCGCCCGCAAAGCTCCAGGTGTTGCGATAGTTCTCGGGGATGGCGGAATTGATCGGATCGCCCAGGCGGATCGCGTCGAATTCGCCCCAGCCGATGCGGTTGACCTGCGCGTTCAGCGTCAGCTGCGGCGACACCGCCAGCCGCGCGCCGACCATCGCGTGCCACGGCGTGCGGAAGGTGGCGCTGGTCTCGATCACGCCGTTCTGCCCGGCGAGCGGCCCCAGCAGGCCCGACTGCGTGAGATCGCCGTCCAGGTTGTGCTTCACGCTGGACTTGTAGGCCGCGCCCAGCATCAGCGGGCCGCTGCGATATTGCACGCCTGCCGACCAGCCCAGGTCCCAGCCGTCGCCTTCCAGCGCCTGCTTGCCGTCGGGCAGCTGCGCCGACAGGTTGGGCAGCGCATTGGTCAGTTCCGCATCCGAATATTCGATGTTCAGCGCCGCGCCGACGCTGAGTTCCGGGGTCACCATGTAGGCGACCGAGGGCTGGATGTCATAGGTGCGCAGCTTGCTCTTGAGCGCGGTGTAGCGGACCCAGCTGGTCTCGTCGTAATCGGTGGTGAAGCTGTAGGGCGAGGACACCGACAGGCCGACCGCCAACCGGTCGCCGATCGGCACGGCGATCGCGCCGCCCGGCAGGATGCCGGTGTCGATCGGGTCCTTCGACCGCTGGTCGCCGCCGACGGGGGCGGGGGCCTGCTGCGGGCGGACGATCAGCGTGTTGTCGTTCTGGATGTCGGCGCTGGGCACGATGACGCTCAGCGCAAAATGGCCCTCGATCTCGTCGATCCCGCCGATGGCGGCGGGGTTCCACCACAGCGACGCGGCGCCGGTATCGGCGACCTCGCCCGAAAAGGCACGGCCCGCGCCGCGCACCGACTGTTCCTGCAGGTAGAAGCCGCCGGCACTGGCGACCTGCGGCATGGCAAGCCCGGCCAGCACGGTCGAACTGGCGATCAGGGTCTTGAGGCGTGTATTCACAGGGATTCTCCCGGATGATGTCTTTGGAATCGTACGTGCGCGGTGGGCCGGGTCTGGATGGGCCGGATGCGCACGGGAAAGCGAATGCGGATCAGCGGATGCGGGTCCACGTCTGGGTCTTGCACAGCGGCCACACGATGCAGCCCTTGAGCCTCAGGTGATTGGCGTCCTGCATGGTGATGGTCGCCTTGTAGGTCCCGCCGTCCTCGGCGTTATAGATCGAGCCGCCGGACCATTCGTCCTTCTTGCGCTCGAAGCCTTTGAGGATGGTCAGGTTCCTGAGCGGGCGGCTGCGCAGGCTCTCGTCCTTGTTGTTGACGTCCTTCAGCGCGGGATTTTCCTTCAGCCCGTCAGAACTGACGAGCCTGCCGCAGATCGACTGGCCGCACTCGGTTATCTCGATGATGCCGCCGCGGCTTTCCGCCTTCCAGCGGCCGACGACGTCGTCGGGGGTGGCGGCTGCGGCGGACCCTGCGGCCAGCAGGGCGAGTATCATGGACATGCATTTCTCTCCACTTGCGCGCCGGTTTTGGTCCGGCGTCGCATATCGGCCCGATCGCCATGCGAAGCGATTCGGCCTGTTCTCCCCTACATCTAGGTGACGTATAGGTAAGTCAAGGCGTCAAAGCGTCACACGGGTCACTTATGCGACCGGCCGATGCCCCAAATCCTCAACGGTCCGACCGGAACGTGCCATGCCTGCCGGTGGTTCCACACGAACGGTTCGGCGCTTGATCGAACAGGGTCACTTGACGTATAGGTCAATTCAGCCACCTTAAGGTCACTCCCGACTCGAAATGCGAGTCACGAAACATCCGGAGAGGTTTCGATCCATGCGTAATGTCGTCATCGCGGGCTATGTCCGTTCCCCGTTCCACCTTGCAGGCAAGGGCGCGCTGGCCCGCGTGCGTCCCGACGATCTGGCTGCCCAGACCATTCGCGGCCTGGTCGACAAGACCGGCGTGAAGGCCGAGGACATCGAGGATATCGTCATGGGCTGCGCCTTCCCCGAGGGCGAGCAGGGCTTCAACATCGCGCGGCTGGTCGGGCTGCTGGCGGATCTGCCGATCTCGGTCGGCGGGATGACGGTCAACCGCTTCTGCGGTTCGTCGATGAGCGCGATTCACATCGCGGCGGGCCAGATCGCCATCGGCGCGGGCGAGGCATTCATCTGCGCGGGCATCGAATCGATGAGCCGCGTGCCGATGACCGGCTTCAACCCGATGCCGAACCCGGAACTGGCGAAGAAGAGCGCCGCCTACATGTCGATGGGTGAAACGGCGGAGAACGTGGCGCAGAACTATGGCCTGACGCGCGAGGAGCAGGACGCCTTCGCCGCGCGCAGCCAGGGCAAGGCGGGCGCCGCGATCAATGCGGGGCATTTCACCGACGAGATCATCCCGATCACCACGAAGAACGGCACGGTCGACACCGACGGGACGCCGCGCCCCGGCACCACGGCCGAGGCGCTGGGCGGGCTGAAGCCTGCCTTCGACGCCGATGGCACGGTGACGGCGGGCACGTCCTCGCCGCTGACCGACGGGGCCAGCGCGGTGCTGGTGACCAGCGAGGAATACGCCAGGGAACACGGCCTGCCGATCCTGGCGCGGATCAAGTCGGTCGCGATCTCGGGCTGCAATCCGGAAACCATGGGCCTCGGCCCCATCGAATCGAGCCGCAAGGCGCTGGAGCGGGCAGGGGTAAGCGTCGACCAGCTCGACGTGATCGAGCTGAACGAGGCGTTCGCCAGCCAGTCGCTGGCGGTGATCCGCGACCTTGGCCTGGACGAGAGCAAGGTGAACCCCGACGGCGGCGCCATCGCGATCGGCCACCCGCTGGGCGCGACCGGCGCGCGCATCGTCGGCAAGGCGGCGGCGCTGCTGAAGCGTGATGGCGGCAGATACGCGCTCGCCACCCAGTGCATCGGCGGCGGCCAGGGCATCGCCACCGTGCTGGAGGCGGTGTGATGCCAGATACCGACAAGACCGCACGGATACAGAAAGTCTGCGTGATCGGCGCGGGCACCATGGGCGCGGGCATCGCGGCGCAGGTCGCCAATGCGGGCGTGCCGGTGCTGCTGCTCGACATCGTGCCCAAGGATGGGGATGACAGGGACGCCGTGGCCAAGGGCGCGGTTGCCAAGATGCTCAAGACCGATCCCGCGCCCTTCATGTCCAAGGCGGCGGCGAAGCTGGTCGAGACCGGCAATATCGACGATCATCTGGACCGCGTCGCCGAATGCGACTGGATCGTCGAGGCCATCGTCGAGCGGCTGGACATCAAGCAGGGCCTTTACGCCAGGCTTGAAAGACTGAAGAAGCCCGGCGCGGCGGTGTCGTCCAACACCTCGACCATTCCGCTGGAAAAGCTGGTCGACGGGCGGAGCGAGGAATTCCGCAGCAGCTTCCTCATCACCCATTTCTTCAACCCGCCGCGCTACATGCGATTGATCGAGATCGTGCGCGGCCCGCACACCGATGCCGCCGTGGCGGACAAGGTCGTCGATTTCGTCGACCGCAGGCTGGGCAAGCGCGTGGTGCCGACCAAGGACACGCCCGGCTTCATCGCCAATCGCATCGGCACGTACTGGCTGGCCGTCGCGGTCAATGCCGCGATGGACCAGGGGCTGACGATCGAGGAAGCCGACCAGATCGGCGGCAAGCCGATGGGCGTGCCCAAGACCGGCATCTTCGGCCTGATCGACCTTGTCGGCATCGATCTGATGCCGCTGCTGACCGAGAGCCTGACTGCCAACCTGCCCGAGGGCGATCCCTATTTCGCCACCGTGCGCGACCAGCCGCTGATCGAACGGATGATCGCCGAGGGGCGCACGGGCCGCAAGGCAGGCTCGGGCTTCTATGCCTTTGACAAGACAACGCGCACCAAGCGCGGCATCGACCTGAACACCGGTGAATATCGCGATCCGGTCAAGCCGCAGCGCCTGCCCCCGCGCGCCGAGGGCGACCTGCACGCGCTGACCAATGCGCCGGGCAAGGTCGGGCCCTATGCGTGGGAGATCCTGGGCAAGGTGCTGGCCTATTCGGCTTCGCTGGTGGGCGAGGCCGCCGACGATATCGTTGCCATCGATGACGCGATGAAGCTGGGCTACAACTGGAGATACGGCCCGTTCGAACTGATCGACCGCCTCGGCCCCGGCAGGCTGGCCGAGCGGCTGGAGAAGGAAGGCCGCGAGGTACCCGCGATCCTGAAGACGGCGGGCGACCGTCCGTTCTACCGGGTGGAGGACGGCCAGCGCCAGTACCTCGGCCTCGACGGCGAGTACTATGATGTCGTGCGCGCCGATGGCGTGCTGCTGCTGGAAGACATCAAGCGCAAGGCCAAGCCGCTCATCAAGAACGGCTCTGCCGCGCTGTGGGATGTGGGCGACGGGGTCGCCTGCCTCGAATTCACTGCCAAGATGAACGCGCTCGACGGCGAGGTCATGAAGCTGATCGGCAAGGCCGTTCCGCTGGTGGCGGAAAAGTTCAAGGCGCTGGTTGTCTATAGCGAGGGCAGCAATTTTTCCGCCGGCGCCAACCTGGGCCTGGCCATGTTCGCGGTGAACATCGCGGCGTGGAGCGAGATCGAGAAGCTGATCGCGGGCGGGCAGGACGCGTACAAGGCGCTGAAATACGCGCCTTTCCCGGTGGTCAGCGCGCCCGCGGGGCTGGCGCTGGGCGGCGGGTGCGAGATCCTGCTCCATTCCGATGCGGTGCAGGCCCATGCCGAAAGCTATGTCGGCCTGGTCGAATGCGGCGTGGGCCTCGTTCCCGGATGGGGCGGCTGCGGCGAGATGCTGGACCGCTGGCGCAAGATGCCCGGCCAGCCGAAAGGCCCGATGCCGCCCGTGACCAAGGTGTTCGAGATCGTCTCGACCGCCACGGTCGCGAAATCGGCGGCAGAGGCGAAAAGCTACGGTTTCCTGCGGGAAAGCGACGGCGTCACCATGAACCGCGACCGCCTGCTGGCCGATGCGAAGGCCAGGGCGCTGGAACTGGCCGACGGCTACACCCCGCCCGAACCGCCCGAATTTCAGCTGCCCGGCAAGGGCGGCAAGGCGGCGGTGATGCTGGCGGTCGACGGTTTCCGCAAGCGCGGCATCGCCACCCCCTATGACGCGGTGGTGGCAGAGGCGCTGGCCGACGTGCTGACCGGCGGCGATGCCGATCTGACCGATACCGTGACCGAACAGGACCTGCTGGCGCTGGAGCGCGAGCATTTCATGAAACTGGTGCGCGACCCCCGCACGCAGGCCCGGGTCGAGTCCATGCTCGAAACCGGCAAGCCGCTGCGGAACTGAAGGAACCCACGCGATGCAAGTCTATAACGCTCCGCTGCGCGACATGCGCTTCGTATTGAACGAGCTTCACAACGACGACGGCTTTGGCGATTTGCCGGGGATGGAGGAGTTCGACACCGATCTCACGGACGCGGTGCTCGAGGAAGCGGCGAAGTTCTGCCGCGAGGTGCTGCTGCCGCTCAACCGCTCGGGCGACGAGGAGGGCTGCACCCATGAAAACGGTCCAGATGGGATCAACAGGGTCCGCACGCCCGCCGGGTTCAAGGACGCCTATGACCAGTTCACCGCCGCGGGCTGGGCGGCACTGGCCAGCGATCCAGAATATGGCGGGCAGGGCCTGCCCGAGGCGCTGAACAAGCTGGTCGAGGAGATGATCTGTTCGGCGAACCTGTCGTTCAGCCTCTATCCCGGGCTGACGCATGGCGGCACCACCGCGATCAAGGGCCACGGCAGCGATGAGTTGAAGGCGAAATGGCTGCCGAAGATGATCAGCGGCGAATGGTCGGGCACCATGTGCTTGACCGAACCGCATTGCGGCACCGACCTCGGCATGCTGCGCACCAAGGCGGAGCCGCAGGACGACGGCACGTTCAAGGTCACCGGCAACAAGATCTTCATCTCGGCAGGCGATCACGACCTGGCGGAAAACATCGTCCACCTCGTGCTTGCCCGGCTGCCCGACGCGCCCGAGGGGGTGAAGGGGATCAGCCTGTTCCTGGTGCCCAAGTACATGCCCACCGAGGATTTCGGCGTCGGCCCCGCGAACGGCGTGCAGTGCACCGCGATCGAGCACAAGATGGGCCTCAAGGGCTCGGCAACCTGCCAGATGAGCTTTGACGGATCGACCGGCTGGCTGGTGGGGCAGCCCAACAAGGGCATGGCCGCGATGTTCACCATGATGAACACCGAGCGCGTGTCGGTCGGCATCCAGGGCCTTGGCATTGGCGAGGCGGCGTACCAGTCCGCTGTGTGGTACGCCAAGGACCGCGTGCAGGGCCGGGCGCTGTCGGGCGCGAAATATCCCGATCAGGCGGCGGACCCGATCATCGTCCACCCCGACGTGCGCCGCATGCTGCTGACCATGCGCGCCTATAACGAGGGGTGTCGCGCGCTGTCCGCATGGGTGTCGCGCGCGCTGGATGCGCAGAAGCATTCGCCCGAACCCGAAGTGCGCCAGCGCGCCGAGGAATTCACCGCGCTGATGACGCCGGTGGTGAAGGCGCTGTTCACCGACCTTGCCAGCGAAAGCGCCAACCTGGCGGTGCAGGTCTATGGCGGCCACGGCTACATCCGTGAAAGCGGCGTGGAGCAATATGTCCGCGACGCGCGCATCTGCCAGATCTACGAAGGCACCAACGGCATCCAGGCGCTGGACCTCGTCGGGCGCAAGATGGGCGCGAATTTCGGCCGCAACCTGCGCAGCTTCTTCCACCCCGTGTCGCAGTTCATCGAGGAATCGAAGGGCGAAGGCCCGATGCAGCCGATGATCGAGGCACTGGAAAAGGCGTTCGGCGCGCTGCAACTGTCCACCGCGACATTGGCGCAAAAGGGCATGGGCGACCCCGAGGAAGCAGGCGCGGCGGCGACCGAATACCTGCGGCTGATGGGGCTGGTGGCGATGGGCTACTGCTTTGCCAAGGCGACCAAGATCGCGGGGCTGCAGATCTTCTTCGGATCGGAGGACAAGGCGTTCTACGAGACCAAGATCAAGACCGCGACCTTCTTCTTCGAACGCATCCTGCCGCAGGCGACCGCCAGTTTCCTGGCGATCCGCGCGGGCAAGAAATCGATGATGGCGTTCACCGAAGATGAGTTCTGAGGAACCCGGCGGTCCCGTGACCGGCCTGGACGAGATCCGGGCGATGATCGAGCAGGGCCAGAGGCCCCCGATGATGGACCTGCTCGACATCAGCCTGGCCGACGCGGAGGAAGGGCGCGTGGTCTTCACCGCCACTCCTTCGCGCCGGGTCTATAACCCGCTGGGCATCGCGCATGGCGGCTTCGCGGCGACGATGCTGGATTCGGCCTGCGGGCTGGCGGCGAAATCGGCGATGAAGGACCGCGGCAACTGCGTCACGCTGGAACTGAAGATCGCCTATCACGCCGCGCTGGACGATACTGTCGGCGAGGTGCGCGCGATCGGCACGCTGGTCAGCATGACGAGGCGCGTCGCCCATACGCAGGCGCGGCTGGTCGATGCGAACGACCGCCTCTATGCCAGCGCCACTTCCACGCTGCTGCTATCGGTGCGGCAGAACCGCGACGAAGGATGACACGATGCAGGTAACCGTTCCCCACGACCTTGGCCGGGCCGAGGCGAAACGCCGGCTGGAAGCCGGGCTTCCCAAGCTGGAGCAGCACATCCCCGGCGGCGGATCGCTGACCTCCGACATCGTGTCGGACAGCCGGCTGATGCTGGTTATTAGCGCGATGGGGCAGAAAGTCCCCGTCGACATCGCGATCATGGACGACCGGCTGGACGCCGACGTCAGCGTGCCCCCGTTCCTGAAGATGATGCAGGGCCAGATCGGCGACTTCGTGAAGGTCAGCGCCGAAAAGATGCTGCACAAGGGCTGATCGCCCCGCTGGCCGCGCATGCGCCCCCCAAACGCAACGACCCCGACAGCCCATCCGGGCGCCGGGGTCGCTAAGCGGTTCGTGCTGTCTCGGATCAGACGCCGGCGGGGATCCGCGCAGTGTCCTTGAGGTAGATCCGATTGTCATCGATCTTCTCGACATCGTCGAGCGCGATGAAATGGTGCATGTTGTCGCCCGCGTCGGACTTCGTCAGCTTGATGCGGTCGTTCTCGACCTCGTCCACCGTGCCGACATGCTGTCCGGCCGAATTCGCGACTTCCATGTGTTCCTTGATGCGTAGCTTCTCAAACATAAACTTGCCTTTCCGGGTCTGTCGCCGCGTCGTCACCGCTGCGTTTTAACCCATTGATTTAACGTTCATATATAGAACGGATGAAAGGCTTTTTACGTTCCTCGGTTCGCCGCGCGCCAGCCACGCCCTGGAGGTTAACGCCGCGGCACGCGGCCCATACCGGTGCCCCGAAAAGAAAACCCCTCCCCGCACGCTGTGGTGGGGGAGGGGAAGGTCATGGCCCCGAACCGCCAGAAGGGCCATGCACTATCTGCATGATCATCGGTCCTGTCTTGGATCGACCTCGGCGGACCGAGCGTCCGGGCCGATATTTCCGCGTGCCGCCCGGATGACCAGGCGGCCGCTCGTGATCTCGTCTTCGCGGCTTCTGCTGCCCCATCCGCCGCGGCTCAATTCGGGCCGCGCGCTCGCCGGGGGCGCCGCGCCAAGGTAGTTGCCGCCGAACCAGTGCCGGGCGGTATCGGCGGGGGCCTCTGAGGCCGGGGACGCCGGCCTGTCGCCACTACGCGTGAGGACCGTTCGCTGGCCCATCGTCGTCCTCTCCTTGGTCCCCTGCTGCGACCGACTGGCCGGTCCGCGACGGGGCAAGCCAGTGAGCCGCCCGATACGAGGGGATGCACATCGGGCGGCTTGCAATCAGAACGTGCCATGCCCCGCGCCCGTTCCTTGAATTCCGCCTGATTTCCGCCATATTCAGGCAGTTATGCGACGGGACGCAGACGGAACGCGACCAACGGTTAACCATCTTCGCGATTCCGCCCCAGCCGCCGCAATTGCGCCGCCGTTCGGCCACCCGGGCGGCACAATCCGGACCCGCCGGAACGGGCCATGGGCAGCGAAGGCATGACGACTCGCCGCGCCGCGCGTGCCACCCGGAGCGGTCCCGCTGAATTGGGGATAAGCGATTTTTCCGCATCCCGGCGGGGCGCATGACCCGCGATTTGATGCTAGATATTGTGGTTCGTTCAGGGGCTGGGCACATATTGCGGCGTTTACCGCCCGATTGCGCCCTTAACCCCCACGTGGATGCCACGCTGAACTACATATTGCCCATTGCCCACTGGCCGATTCGATAAGGAACACTGACCCATGTCGCTGCTCGAAGCCCGCAAGACCTACAAGCCGTTCGAATACCCGTGGGCCTACGACTTCTGGAAACGCCAGCAGCAGCTGCACTGGCTGCCCGAGGAAGTGCCGCTGGGCGAGGATTGCCGCGACTGGGCGCAGAAGCTGTCCGACCACGAACGCAACCTCCTCACGCAGATCTTCCGCTTTTTCACCCAGGCCGACGTCGAGGTGCAGGACTGCTATCACGAGAAATACGGCCGCGTGTTCAAGCCGACCGAGGTGAAGATGATGCTCACCGCCTTCTCCAACATGGAGACGGTGCATATCGCGGCCTATTCGCACCTGCTCGACACGATCGGCATGCCGGAAAGCGAATATGGCATGTTCCTCGAATATGCCGAGATGAAGGACAAGCACGACTATCTGCAGCAGTTCGGCGTCGACACGGACGAGGATATCGCCCGCACGCTCGCCATGTTCGGCGGCTTTACCGAAGGGCTGCAGCTGTTCGGCAGCTTTGCCATGCTGATGAACTTCCCGCGCTTCAACAAGATGAAAGGCATGGGTCAGATCGTCGCGTGGTCCGTGCGTGACGAGACGCTGCACTGCGAAGGCATCATGCGCCTGTTCCACGCGTTCTGCGCCGAACGCGGCTGCCTGACCAAGGCGGTGAAGGAAGACATCATCGACACCTGCCAGAAGACGGTGCGGCTGGAAGACGCCTTCATCGACCTGGCGTTCGAACAGGGCCCGGTCCCTGGGATGAGCGCCAAGGAGATCAAGAAGTACATCCGCTATATCGCGGACTGGCGCCTGGGCCAGCTGGGCCTGCCCGCGATCTACATGCAGGAAGAGCATCCGCTGCCCTGGCTCTCCCCGCTGCTGAACGGCGTCGAGCACGCCAATTTCTTCGAGACCCGCGCGACCGAATATTCGAAGGGCGCGACCAAGGGCGACTGGAACACCGTCTGGGCCAACTTCGACAACCGCCGCAAGGCCGCCAGCACCGGCGCCAACGATGCGGTGGAGAGCGATGGTCCGGGACTGTTCGGGGATTCCGAAGCGGCGGAGTGAGGTCGCTTTCGATCTGTGTGTTGGATCTGGAACGACGCGAAGAACGAGGCAAATAAGCGCAAGCACGGTTTGCGCTTTGAAACGGCGCAACTTGTGTTTGCCGATCCTTTCGCGCAAACTATCTCCGATCCGTTTGAAACCGAAGTGCGATGGCGCACCTATGGCTTGGTGCAAAATATTCTAATCTTGGTCGTGCATACCGAGCCTAGTGCTTGGCAACCCGGGCGGATTATAAGCGCCCGGAAGGCTACGAAGGCGGAGCGGCGTGCCTTCGAGGAAAGCAAATGAATAAGAAGTCATTCCTAGAAGACGATTTGCTAAGTCTATCAATTTTGTCAGATGATGCGATAGATCTGACTGAAGATCCTGAACTCCTGGACTTTAGTTCATCAATTGAAGGCGCGTTCTATTCTATGGAAGAGCGCGACTATGATGTTCGGGCGATTGCGAACTGGTGTTTAGATCGAGCGCGAGATGAAAATCTAGTTCCAACTAATATGTGGCTTAATAAGATTGTCTATTTTATTTACGAAGCCGCCATCCAAAAGTTTGACGTTCTTCTTACGCCTGCTCGGGTAGAGGCTTGGGATCATGGTCCGGTGTTTCGTGAAATCTATTTCGCTGGAAAATCTGACAGTGTTCAAAAGTTCAAAAGTTTCAACCCAAAAAGTCGGAAAATGGAAGAAGCTGTTGAGAGCTTCCGTGAGGATGACCTAGAAATATTTGTTCGCATTTGGAACCACTATGCACATCTGTCTGGCTCCCAACTGCGAAATATATCACACTCGAGAAACTCGCCATGGTCGGCTGTCTGGAGCTATCGCGGCAAAACAAACCCCGGGATGCAAATTAGCGTCTCAACAATACTCGGTTGTATTAGGCCGGATGATGCATGGACGAAATCGAAAAGAAAATAAAGCGCGTCAATAATCCATCACAGTTGATGAACTGGACGCGTCAAAATTTTGAAAGGTTCGATGAAACCCGGTCTGCTATTCTTCGAATAGCCGATAATCCGCCTAAAAATTCTCTCGCGCCGATACACCGGCTATGCTCTAAATTGGCCAACAGAGGGATTTCATATGATGAGGCTATCGCCTCTACCGATAATTACTCAGGATACCTGAGAATGTCAGCTGATGAAATTTTACCTGCGTTTTATGATTTCTTAGTTACTAATCAGATTGAGACAGTACCAGATTTGATGGAGGACAAATTTTTCCATCCGATTGGTCGGCGGTCTGACTATAAAGTTAAGTCAATACGTATCGCGCCAACCTACGTTGCAGTCCGAGGTGAAATGCTAACGCCAACTTTTGTAGTGGGTTGGACAAAATTTGCGTTAAATCCTTATCAATTAAGACTGGTTTCGACGTTAATACGTGAAGCTGTTTTAACTCGACAGCCTTATATTGGCTCTGACGCTGAGATACTGTCCCTTCGAAGGCAAAAGTATTTGCCTTGTCGAAAGGTCGAGCGATGGCGAGTATCGCAGTTCGCCGATTTGACCAACGACCAGTTACAAGAACAATTCGACCGTTACGATCTTGCTGTTCGCGAAGTCGTAGAGGAACTCAAATCGCGCCGGTAGCTGATTATTTTCCTACACCCCCACACCCTGCCATAGCCGACGCTGGCTCTTTCCCATCGTCGTCCCCTTGTAAGGCATAGCGTTTTCCCCGCACCCCTCAGGTGTCAACCAAAGCCCCGAAACCCGCAGAACTCTGCGGGAGAGGGCAGGGTGACAGCGCCTGTAGGATGTGTCGCCTGTGTCAACCGCCGCGCCGCTTCTGAGGCGCCACGGCCGCCCGGCAGCCTCAATCGTCCATGGGAAAGTCGGGGATCGGTTTCAGCCGGTCGAATTCCTCGCCGCGCGGTTCGTGGTCCAGTTCGGGCCAGTCGATCGGCGCGGGCGGCACGTCGGTGTCGGGCAGCCGGTTCAGCAGGTCGCGGATGAGTGTCAGCCGCCCCAGCTTCTGGTCGTTGAAATCCACCACCCGCCACGGCGCCCAGCCGGTATTGGTCTGCGCAAAGATCGCTTCCCGCGCCCTGGTGTAATCGGCATAGCGCGAGCGCGCCTCGACATCGGTGGATGACAGTTTCCACCGTTTGAGCGGATCGTCCAGCCGCTCGCGAAAGCGTTCCTCCTGGTGTTCCTGGTCGCAGCTCAGCCAGTATTTGAACAGGCGGATGCCGTCGTCCACCAGCATCTTCTCGAACACCGGGGCGGCGCGGAAGAACTGCTCCACCTGCTCCTCGCCGGCCCAGCCCATCACCCGTTCGACCCCGGCGCGGTTGTACCAGCTGCGGTCGAACAGCACGATCTCTCCCGCCGTGGGCAGATGGCGGACATAGCGCTGGAAATACCACTGGCCCCGCTCGTCGTCGCTGGGCTTGGGCAGCGCGGCCACGCGGCACTGGCGCGGGTCCAGGCAGCCGCTGATCGCCTTGATCGCGCCGCCCTTGCCCGCGGTGTCGCGCCCTTCGAACACCACCACGATCCGCTCGCCCCTGGCCCGCGCCCAGCGCGCCATGCCGACCAGCTCGAGCTCGAGCTTTTCGAGCGCGTCGTAGTAATGCGATTTCTTGATGCCGCCCATCGCTGCCTGCCGCCTATTGCGCGGTCTGGATGTCGGTGATGGTCGCCACCACCGCGTCGCCGCAGCCCACCATGACCGAGCGATACTCCGCCAGCGCGGGCGAGATCGTGCCGCGCACTTCCTGCCAGCCGCCCGGCGCATCGGGCCGCGACGACAGCGCCAGCGTAAAGCGCTGCGACGGCGGCATCATCCGGTCGGTCGGCCCGGCGCTGAGCGTGGCGGCGGTGCCCGCGGGCACGAACGCCTCAGCCGTCACGATCAGGCTGGGCGTGGCGTTGGGCCCCGGCATCGCGCTGATCCACGCGGTCCAGCCGCGCGTTTCCGACGGGCAGGTGGCCACGGGCGGCACGCCGGCTTCCGCCTGGCCGTCACCCGATTGCGCATCGACCGCGCATCCCGCCAGCGCCGCGCACAGCGCCGCCCCGCCCAGCGTTCGAAATATAGCGCGGATGACAGATCCTTTCGCCAACAGGGCCGCGGCCCATTCGGCGCGCAGCTTAGGCGAAAGGCGCGTCGGCTCAACAGCGGAAATCACGTGGGGAGGGAGGTAATCGGCCGGATGGCGCCGCACAGGGGGAGGGGGACTAGAAGTGCGGGCCATCCGGCCTTTTACGAAACCGGCGTCGGCTTGCGTATGCCTTGGCCGGGTCGATTATGGATATGGGCGGCCGCGGCCGATCTTGCAGGTGCAAAGCGGCCAGATGTGCGCGGCAAAGGCCCGGCAGAGCGCGTTCATCAGCGGTTTATCGCAGGTTTATCGGCGGTTCATTTTGCGGGGCGGAATGCGGCGGGAACAGGGCAGCGATGGAAGGGCGGCGGCGCGTGGCTCTTGCGATTCGGCCCCGTTTCCCGCAAGGCCCGCGCCATGGACACGACGATTGCCGACACGCTGCGCGAAGCAGCCGCGAACTCCAAGGCCTGGCCCTTTCAAGAGGCGCAGAGGCTGGCCAAACGCTATCCGGGCGGCAAGCGCGACGCAGGCGGCAATCTGGTCCCGGTGCTGTTCGAGACCGGCTACGGCCCCAGCGGCCTGCCGCATATCGGCACGTTCCAGGAAGTGCTGCGCACCACCTTCGTGCGCCGCGCTTACGAGGTTCTGACGGGCGGCCATCCGACAAGACTGGTCGCGTTCAGCGACGACATGGACGGGCTGCGCAAGGTGCCCGACAACGTGCCGAACAAGGACATGCTGACGAAGCACCTGGGCATGCCGCTGAGCCGGATCCCCGATCCGTTCGGCAGCAACGACAGCTTCGGCGGCCGCAACAACGCGATGCTGCGCGAATTCCTCGACCGGTTCGGGTTCGACTATGAATTCGTCGCGGCGAGCGAGCGGTACAATTCGGGCGCGTTCGACGATGCGCTGAAGAACGTGCTGCGCAACTTCGACGCGATCATGGCAGTGATGCTGCCCACCCTGCGCGAGGAACGCCGCGCGACCTATTCGCCGGTGCTGCCGGTCAGCCCCACCACCGGCGCGGTGCTGCAGGTCCCGGTCGAGGTGGTCGACGCCGAGGCCGGCACGATCCGCTTTACCGACAGCGACGGTTCGGCGGTGACGCAGTCGATCCTGGGCGGCCAGTCCAAGCTGCAGTGGAAGGTCGACTGGGCGATGCGCTGGGTCGCGCTGGGCGTGGATTACGAGATGTGCGGCAAGGACCTCACCGACAGCGTCACCCAGTCGGGCAAGATCGCGAAGATCCTGGGCGGCCGCAAGCCCGAGGGCATGATCTACGAGCTGTTCCTGGACGCGAACGGCGAGAAGATCTCGAAGTCCAAGGGCAACGGGCTGACGATCGAGGAATGGCTGCAATACGGGACCGAGGAGAGCCTCGGCCATTATCTCTACGCCAATCCCAAGAGCGCGAAGCAGCTGCATGTCGGCGTGATCCCGCGCGCGGTCGACGAATACTGGCAGTTCCGCGAAAAGCTGCCCGAGCAGCCGGTGGAGCAGCAGCTGGGCAACCCGGCGTGGCACCTGCTGGGCGCCAATGGCGGGCACGGTCAGGACGGACTGCCGCCCGGTGCGGGGGACAGCCTGCCGGTCACCTATGGGCTGCTGCTCAACCTTGTCGGCGTGCTGGGCGCGGATGCCACGCGCGAACAGGTCTGGGCC
>JAPYSD010000495.1 GCA_029936705.1 Croceicoccus sp.
GACCTTGAACAGCCAGCCTTCGCCCTCGGCATCGTTGTTGACCAGCTCGGGCTCCTCCTCCAGCGCGCCGTTCACTTCGGTGATGGTGCCCGACACGGGGGTATAGACGTCGCTGGCGGCCTTGACCGAATCGACCACGGCGGCGCTGTCGCCCTTGCCGAAATCGCTTTCCTTTTCAGGCAGTTCGATAAAGGTGATGTCGCCCAGCTGTTCCTGCGCATGGTCGGTGATGCCGACGGTGCCGGTCTTGCCCTCGACGGCGATCCATTCGTGGTCTTCGGTGTAATAGGTCGTCATGGCGTGGTGATCCTCTGCAAGGGGATATGGTGTAATTTCAGGCTTTCGCGCGGCGATAGCGATGCGGCACAAAGGGCATGTCGGTGACGGTGGCGGCGATCTGCTTGCCCCGCATCTCGATCGTCAGCGCCGTGCCGGACAGCGCATGCCCCGCCTCGACATAGCCCATGGCGATGGGCTGGCCGACGCTGGGCGCGAACCCGCCGCTCGTGACGGTGCCGATTCGCGCATTGCCTGCATGGATGGCGGCGCCCTCGCGCACGGCCATGCGGCCCTCGATCTTCAGGCCGACGCGCTGCGCGCTGGGTCCGTGGTCCAGCAGGTGAAGGATCTTCTCCGCCCCCGGAAAGCCGCCACCCTCGCGCCGCTTCTTCGAAATGGCAAAGGCCAGGTCGGCGGTGACGGGATCGGTATTCTCGTCCAGGTCGTGGCCGTACAGCGGCAGCCCCGCTTCCAGCCGCAGCGAATCGCGCGCGCCCAGCCCGATCGGCTTCACCATGTCCAGCGCGCACAGCGCGTCCGCCAGCGCCTCGGCTTGCTCGGCGGGCACCGACAGTTCGAACCCGTCCTCGCCCGTATAGCCCGAGCGGCCGACGCCCACGTCGACGCCGTGCCATTTCGCATTGGCCGCCTGCATGAAAAGCAGCTGCTCCGCGATGCCGGGCAGCACCTGCTCCAGCGCCTCGGCCGCGCGCGGTCCCTGCAGCGCCAGCAGTGCACGCTCGTCCAGAAGGTTCAGCGCGATCTCGTCGGGCAGGAATTCGCGCAAATGGCCGATGTCGTCCCACTTGGTCGCTCCGTTGACGACCAGGTAATAGGTCGGCTCCTCACCGTCCTGCGTGACATTGGTCACCATCAGGTCGTCGAGGATGCCGCCATCCTCGTTCAGCAGCAGCGAATAGCGGATCCGCCCCGGCTTCAGCGCCGAGATGTCGCCGGGAAGCAGCGCCTCCAGCGCGTCGGCGGCGCCTTCCCCCGACACGATCAACTGGCCCATGTGGCTGACATCGAACAGGCCGGCATTGGTGCGGGTCCATTCGTGTTCGGCGATGATGCCCTCATACTGAATGGGCATCACGTAACCGGCGAAGGGCACCATGCGCGCACCGCGCGCGCGGTGCCACGCGTCCAGCGGCAGCTTTTCGGGGGCGGCCTGTTCGTCGATCTGGTCTTCGGAAATGCTCTCGGTCAAAACTCGGCTCCGTGAATAGGCAGGCCTGCGCGTCCGGCAGGCGGATACGCGCAAGACCCCCTCTGTCGCGGAAACCTGAGAGCTTCGCCGGTGGCCCCGGCATCGCTGCCATGACCGCCCGGAATACCCCTTCGGTGGCCGGGCAATGACGCCGCGGCACTTTCCAGAGCATCGCTATCGACCCACATGGTCCCTGCTGCCTGAGAGTTTCCGGGGCGGTTGCTCCTTCGGCGGCCTGCACCTTCGTCCCCGCCATGCAGGCTGGGGGCGAATCGCAGGCTCTCTCCCACACGGGTCAGCGATGTGGCGGCAAAATCCTATGCTGCGTCTGCAAAGTCAATCTGGCCCCCTGCGATTAGTCGGGGGCAGATCAATTAACCGGGCAAATCGCCGCTATTCGCCCGCCAGCGCCGGCTTGCGCACCGACCGGCGCAGCGGAGCGGCGCGGATCGCGTCATTGTCGTGCACGAAACGGCCATCGGCGCGCATCTGCGTCATCGCCAGCATCGCATCGGCGACCGCGCCTGCCGGGATAGATCGGTACTGGCGCAGCGATCCGTTCATGAACAGGTCCGTCACCGGCGACAGCATGGCGGCCAGCCGCTCCTTGCCGCGCGGATCCTCCTCGCGCCTGCCCTTCAGCAGGCCAGGCCGCAGCATGTCGACGCGGGCGAAGGACAGCTTCTTCACCGCCTGCTCCATCTCGCCCTTGGTGCGCAGGTACAGGTTCTTGGAAAACCGGTCCGCCCCGACCGAGGATATGCCGATGAACTGCCGCACCCGCGCCTCGGACGCACCCTCGGCGCAGCGCAGCACCAGCTCCAGGTCGACCGCCTGGAACGCGGCCTCGTCGCGGCCCGCCTTGCGGAAAGTGGTGCCCAGCGCCGATGCCAGCACGTCGGGCGCCAGCTGCGCGATCACCTGCCCCCAGCTTTCCGGGTCGGCGATGATCATCTCCATCCGCGCGCCTTCGGGCAGCGGCACTTCGCGCCGGGCGATGGCCGTCAGGCGGATGTCGGGGTGGGTGCCGCTGCGCGCCATGATCTCGCGCCCGACCAGCCCGGTCGCGCCGACCAGCACCATGTGCACGGGCGCCTGCTCAGACATTGCTCAGCTCCTCGGGCGCATGGCCGAAAATCTCGGCATGCGCGCGGATCGCATAGCGGTCGGTCATGCCCGCGATGAAATCGGCGATGTGGCGGCTGCGCTGCGGCTCGCCCGCGGGCAAAGCGTCGCGCCAGTCGGCGGGCATCAGCGACGGATCCTGCGCATAGGCGGCGAACAGCCCCGCAATCAGCGCGTCGGCCAGTTCGGCGGTGCGCTTCTGCGCGGGATGGTAATAGAGCTTCTCGTACATGAAGCCCTTCAGCGTGCGCTCCGCCTCGGCCACGCCGATCGAGAAGCCTGCCAGCTGCACCCCCGCCTCGCGCACGTCGCGCGCGGTCTCGACGCCCGCCTGCGCGATGCGGCCCTTCGTCTCGGCGATGACGTCGGTGACCATCCAGCCGATCTGCGAGCGGATCAGCTCGCGCTGCAGCCGATCGCGCGCCACGCCGGGGAACTTGCGATTGATCGCGTCCCACTGCTGCGCC
>JAPYSD010000496.1 GCA_029936705.1 Croceicoccus sp.
CGCCCAAGACGCGGCAGAACCTGGCCTATGCCTTCGCGCTCGACGGACGCTGGCGCGAGGCGCGCGCCATGGCGGCGCAGGACGTGCCCGCGGGCGAGATCGGCGACCGCATGACCGAATGGGCCAGCACGGCCCGCCCCGACCTCTATGCGCAGCGCGTCGCCTCGCTGATGGGGACCGAGGCGGTCGAGGATCGCGGCATGCCGCAGCAGCTGGCACTGGTGAACTCGGCGCCCGTCACGCCGCCCGCACAGGCCGCGGAACCGGCGCCTGCGCACAGGCCCGCGCCCGTCGTGATGGCGGCGCAGGCAGAAGAACCCGAACTGCCGCCCGTGCAGCAGGCCCGTCCTGCCGCTCCTGCAGAGGTGGAGGCTTCCACCGTTTCGCTGGCGGTGGTGCAGCCCGCGCCCGCTTCGCCGACAACGCCTTCGTCGCGCGAGAAGCCGAAGCCGGTGCTGGTCGCCGCGCTTCCGCCGAGTTCGGCGGCTGGTGAACCCGCCAAGGCCACCGCGAAGCCTGCGCCTGCGCCGGTCGCTGCCAAGCCTGCTGCCGCCAAGCCTGCCGCTGAGCCGGTGCGCGTTGCTGCAGCGCCTGCGCCGAAGCCCGCGCCCCAGGCCATTGCCAAGCCGGTCGCCAAGCCTGCTGCCAAGCCCAAGCCGCAGCTTCCCGTTCCTGCGTCGAGCGGTACGCATGTCGCGCAGCTCGGCTCCTATGCCAGCCCCGAGCAGGCAGAGGCCGGGTGGAAGGTCTTCCAGGCGCGCTATGCCAATCTGAAGGGCGCGCAGCCGGTGATCACCAAGGCGACCGTCGACGGCAAGGATTACTGGCGCGTCGCTGCCGGCGGGTTCGACCGCCAGGGCGCGAACGCCATGTGTTCCGCGGTGAAGGCCAGCGGCAACGGCTGCATCCCCATCGCCCGTGCCACCGGCAGCAAGGGCCCGAATAAGGCGCGGCTGGCCACCGTTGACTGATCCTGTAATTTCCTGAGGGGAGGGGCGCTGCAGGTCTTGCGGCGCCCCTTTTTCATTCGGCCTTCTTCTCGATCACGCGCATCAGCCCTTCCTGCGCGGTCGAGGCGATCAGCTGGCCGTCGCGCGCGAAGAACATGCCGCGTCCGAAACCGCGCGCATCGCCCGACCACGGCGAATCCAGCGCATAGAGCACCCAGTCGTCGATCCGTGCATCGGAATGGAACCAGACCGCGTGGTCCAGGCTGGCCGCGCGGAACCGTCCGCGCCACCACGCCCCGCCGTGCACCGCCATCGGCGCGGAAAGCAGCCCGTAATCCGAGATATAGGCTAGCACCAGCCGGTGCATGGCCGGATCGTCGGGCAGGGGCGACCGCATCCGGAACCAGTAATAGGCATTGCCGCCGTCGCGAACGGTTCCGTCATTAGCCATCATCGGCATCCGGATCTCGTACGAACGGTTGCGGCGAAAGGCGGCCATTTCCTTGGGCATGCGGCCCAGCTTCGCCATGACCTCTTCATCGGTCTCGAGCTCTTCGGGCATGCGCACGTCGGGCATGGGCATCTGGTGCGACAGCCCTTCCTCGCGCCGGTGGAACGAGGCGGTGAGGTTCAGGATCGGCACGCCGTTTTGCGCCGCGATCACGCGCCGGTTGGAAAAGCTGCCCCCGTCGAAATCGCGCTCGACCGAGAATTCGATGCGATAATCCTCGTCCCCGCCGCGCAGGAAATAGGCGTGCAGCGAATGCGGCCTGCGCGCGGGATCGACGGTGTTCTGCGCGGCGGCCATCGCCTGCGCCACGACCTGCCCGCCATAGATGCGGCCGATGCCGCCCGGCTTGCGGTGGCCGAGGAAATGGTTGTCGGTCTGCTTGTCCAGCGTCAGCAGGCGCACGGTGGCGGCGACCTTTTCGGCGTCGCTCATCGTGTCGGGCATGGGGTTGTCGTCTTCGTCCATGGCGATGGCGAATGGCGGTCCGCGCGCCCCCCGTCAATCGCCATCCACGCGGCCAACCCCCGCCCGGGCGTGCCGGACGGGGGCCTGTGCGAAGATCGCCGATCAGCCCGCCAGTGCCGCCAGCAGCAGCAGGGCGACGATATTGGTGATCTTGATCATCGGGTTCACCGCGGGCCCCGCCGTGTCCTTGTAGGGATCGCCCACCGTATCGCCGGTCACCGCGGCCTTGTGGGCTTCGCTGCCCTTGCCGCCGTGATTGCCGTCCTCGATATATTTCTTGGCATTGTCCCACGCGCCGCCGCCGCTGGTCATCGACAGCGCCACGAACAATCCGCCCACGATCACGCCCAGCAGCAGGGCGCCCAGCGAGGCGAAGCCATTCTGCTGCCCCGCGACCAGCGTGATCACGAAATAGACCACGACCGGCGCCAGCACCGGCAGCAGCGAGGGCACGATCATCTCCTTGATCGCGGCCTTGGTGACGAGGTCGACGGTCTTGGCATAGTTCGGCTTGGACGTGCCCGCCATGATGCCGGGATCGGCGGCGAACTGGTCGCGCACGTCCTTGACCACGTCGCCCGCCGCGCGGCCCACCGCGGTCATGCCCATCGCGCCGAACAGATAGGGCAGCAGCGCGCCCAGCAGCAGCCCGACGATCACATAGGGATTCTCGAGGCTGAAATCGACGTCGAGGGTGGGGAAGAAATGCGCAAGGTCGGTCGTGTAGGCGGCGAACAGCACCAGCGCGGCCAGCCCCGCCGAACCAATCGCATAGCCCTTGGTCACGGCCTTGGTGGTGTTGCCCACCGCGTCCAGCGCATCGGTCTTTTCGCGCACCGCGTCGTCCAGCCCCGCCATTTCGGCGATGCCGCCGGCGTTGTCGGTGACGGGGCCATAGGCGTCGAGCGCGACTACCATGCCCGCCAGCGCCAGCATCGCGGTCGCCGCATAGGCGATGCCGATGAGCCCGGCGAACTGATAGGCGATGATGATCCCCGCCACGATGACCAGCGTCGGCAAGGCGGTCGATTCAAGGCTGATCGCCAGTCCCTGGATCACATTGGTACCATGGCCCGTTTCCGATGCCTTGGCGATGGAGCGTACCGGGCGGTAATTAGTGCCGGTGTAGTATTCGGTGATCCAGATGATCAGACC
>JAPYSD010000019.1 GCA_029936705.1 Croceicoccus sp.
TCGCAGGGCGGCGTGCTGGGGCTGTTCACCGCGATCCGGCGGCTGCGGGCGGTGCATGCGCGGATCGCCGACCGGCTGGCGCGCGGCGGGCTGCCGCTTTACGCGCAGCATGTCGATCCGATCGACACGGGCACGCTGGTCGATATCTTTCGCGACGATCCGCGCGCCTCGCTGCTGGGCACCGATGCGCTGCGCGACGGAGTGGACGTTCCCGGCGATTCGCTTCGCCTGGTGGTGATGGAACAAGTGCCCTGGGCCAAGCCGTCGATCCTGCACCGCGCGCGCCGCGCCGCGCATGTTGAACAGTTCGCCGCGAACCGGCAGGCCTATGACGATGCCATCGTGCGCGCCCGCATCGCGCAGGCGTTCGGGCGGCTGATCCGCAGCAAAGAGGACAAGGGCCGCTTCGTCGTGCTGTCGCCCGCCTTCCCCTCGCGCCTGCTGTCGGCCTTTCCCGAAGGGACACCTGTGCACCGCCTGACGCTCGATGACGCTTTACAAAGGTTGCAGGGACGTGTTTCCTCTGCCGAACCGGCGACATTCGAAGAGGAGCGGAAGGGTTGAGCGATGCTGCGCCCGCAGCGGGGTACAGCGCATGAAGCGCCTGGGCCTGCTGCGCCACGCCAAGTCCGAGGAGCACCAGCCTTCGGGCCGCGATTTCGACCGCGGGCTGAATGCCAAGGGCCGCCGCGCCGCCGCCGCGATGGGGCGGTCGGTGGCGCGTATCCAGCCGCCCTTCGACCGCGTGGTCGCCTCTGCCGCGATGCGCGCGCAGGAAACGATCGACATCGTGCTGGACGCGATGGGCCGCAGCGCGCCCGTCGACCGGGTCGACGATAAGGCGCTCTACCTGGCCGATCCGGGGCAGCTGATCGATAGTGCGGCCGCGCATGGCGGCGATGCCGATACGCTGCTGCTGGTCGCGCATAACCCGGGGCTGGAGCAGCTGGTTCTGCAGCTGGTCCCCGCCGATCCCGCCGACGAACTGCGCGCCATTGCCGAGCGCAAGTTTCCCACCGGCGCCTTTGCTTTGATCGAGCTGGACATCGCGGACTGGAGCGAACTGCCGGGTGCGACCGGGCGGCTTATCGCGCTGACATTGCCGCGGGATCTGGACCCGGCGCTCGGTCCCGAATATGCAGGCTGACACGGCCCGGCGTTCAACGGGTCACGGAACCGAACCCCACTTTCCGGCGTAAACGGCGGGAATTCCCCTTTTGATGGCTGCTGCGCGCGTGACGGTCCGGATGCGCGCCGCCCAGGACGACGACGGAGTAACGCGTGGCATCGGATGGCAATGACGATAGCAAGCGACTGAAATCATCGAACCAGGCCCATCGCCCCATCTTCGCACCCGATTCGCCCTCTTCGGCGTTCGAGGGGGCCAGCGGGTTGCTGTTCGAGCAGGCGATGGCGCAGACGCGCATGGCGGTGTGCCTGACCGATCCGAACCAGACGGACGATCCCATCGTCTTCTGCAACGAGGCGTTCCAGCAGCTGACCGGATACCGGGCGGACGAGATCATCGGCCGCAACTGCCGGTTCCTGCAGGGGCCCGACACCGACCAGGCCCAGGTCGGCAAGATCCGCGACGCGATCCGCAGCGAAGAGGTCGTGGTCGTCGAGATCCTGAACTACCGCAAGGACGGCTCCACCTTCTGGAACACGCTGCACCTTGGCCCGATCTATGACGAGAACGGGACGCTGAAATATTTCTTCGGCAGCCAGTGGGACGTCACCGACATCCACCAGTCCCGCGCCGACGAACGCCACGCCAAGGCGATGGCGCGCGAGGTGTCGCACCGTCTGAAGAACGTGTTCGCCGTCATCGGCGGGATCGTGAACATCACGGGCCGGTCGATGGATGCCAGGAATGTCGCGCGCAAGATCAACGAACGCGTGCAGGCGCTAGGCCGGTCGTACGAACCGACGCTGGACGAGGCGGTGCTGGGCACGATCCATGTCGGCCAGGCGATCCGCGCGGTGCTGGCGCCCTACGATCCCGAAGAGGACCGCTTCGTCTTTACCGGCAACGGCATCCGCACCGAGCCGAACGCGATCTCGGCCATCGGGCTGACGCTGCACGAGCTGGCGACCAACGCCACCAAATATGGCGCGCTGTCACAGCCCGAAGGCACGATCGAGGTGTCGTGGGCACATGAAAAGGACAAGTTCGCGCGCAATTCGCTGGTGATCGACTGGATCGAGCGCGGCGGACCCGAAATCGATACCGCCCCCGAAATGAACGGCACCGGCTTCGACATCGCGCGCACCCTGCTGGGTCATTCGCGCGGCGTGCTTGAAACCGAATGGGAGCCCCAGGGGTTGAGAGCCAGAATCCTGATTCCGATTACACACGGATAACCGCCTTAATGAAGATCTTTCTTGTCCTTGAGGACGAACCTTTCATCGCCATGGACCTGCAATACGCCTTCGAGGATGCAGGCCATGAAGCCGTCACCGCCATCGACAACGACGAAGCCATTGCCTGCATCGAGAACAAGCCGATCGCGGGCGCCATCCTTGATGTCAGCCTGGGCGGCGGCGTGACCTGCCAGGCGACCGCGACGCGGCTGGCGAAGGAAGGCATTCCCTTCATCCTGCATATCGGCGACCTCGACCGTGTGGGTGAGCATCTGCGCGAGATCGATGCCCCGATCATTCCCAAGCCGCGTCCGGCCGAAGACGTGGTGGCGCGGCTGATCGACCTGATCGGCGTGCCTGCGAAATAGTGGCGTAGCCGCCGCCGCGACGGGCATGCGGCATGCGGCATGCGATGCAGGACACCGGTTTCGATGTGCTGCACACCCGACATTTGCGGTGCGCATCCATGCTGTTCGTGAAGCATGGCGGGCGGCATCCGCTTCGAGACCAGCCCTTATCCGCCCGTGGAATGATCCGCCGGCAGCGCGTCAGACCAGCGCGTCGGCCAGCATCTTGCGGATGGATTTGAGCCTTGCGACCGTTTCGGGATTGCTCCCGCGCTCCAGCCGCGGATCGGGCTGGGCCACGGGCGCTGGCACCGGTTCCTCGCCCGCCGGGCCCGATTTCAGCGCGCGGACCGCGCCTTTGATCGTAAAGCCCTCGCGGTTCAGCAGCCGATCGATGGTCTGCAGCAGCGCCACGTCCTCTGGCCGGTAATAGCGGCGCTGGCCGCTGCGTTTCACGGGCTTGAGCATGGGGAACTGCTCTTCCCAATAGCGCAGCACGTGCGGCTTGATGTTGAGCGCCTTCGCCACCTCTCCGATCGTGCGGAAGGCGGCGGCGTCCTTGTTGTCGTTGAAGATATTGTCCGTGGTCACGCGGATGACTGTATCAGAGGCCGCTGACCTTGTCCTTCAACATCTTGCTGGCGCGGAAGGTCATCACGCGGCGCGGCGTGATCGGCACCTCGATCCCGGTCTTGGGATTGCGGCCGATCCGTTCGCCCTTGTCGCGCAGGAGGAAGGTGCCGAAGCCCGAGATCTTGACGTTCTGCCCGTCGGACATGGCATCGCACATGTGGCCCAGGATACCCTCGACCATGTCCAGCGATTCGGCACGGCTGAGCCCGACCTTACGATGGATGACATCGGCAAGATCGGCCCTGGTCAGCGTTCCGACTGATCGCATATCCAACATTCCCCTGTTCCCCTCGGTTGCGGGCGACCCCGAGTAATATTCCATAACTATTTCATACACACGGCGGCGTTCCAAACGAAAACGGGCCGCCAGAGCCACTTAACAGGGGTTTTTAGGGTAGTTCGGGCATCAATCTGGCTAGGCTGCGAATGAATTGCCCAGTCCGAACGATGGATTCGCAAAGAAAATAGCTTTTGTCAGCTTCGCAGCAGGCATGCGCCCCAGGTGAATCCGCCGCCCATCGCTTCCAGCATGATCAGCTGGCCGGGCTGGATTCGCCCGTCCTTCACCGCGACGTCATAGGCCAGCGGCACGCTGGCGGCCGAGGTGTTGGCGTGTTCCTGCACGGTCTTGACGACCTTCTCGGGCGGCAGGTTCAGCTTTTTCGCAGTGGCGTCCAGGATGCGGGCATTGGCCTGGTGCGGGACCACCCAGTCGAGCTGTTCGCCCGCGACGCCCGCCTCTGCCATCACCTCGCGCAATACGTCGGCGAGGTTGGTGACCGCGTGGCGAAACACTTCGCGGCCCTTCATGCGCAGCTTGCCGACCGTGCCGGTGGTCGACGGACCGCCATCGACATAGAGCAATTCGTTATGCGCGCCGTCGGTGTGGAGGCGGCTGGCGATGATGCCGGGCGCCGTGTCGGCCTGGTCGGCGGGGAACTCGCGCGCCTCGAGGATCATCGCGCCCGCGCCGTCGCCGAACAGCACGCAGGTGCCGCGGTCGTCCCAGTCGAGGATGCGGCTGAAGGTTTCCGCGCCGATCACCAGCGCGCGGTGCTTGCCGCCCGCCGCCGAGCCCGCGGGATTCTTCAGCAGCGCGTCGGCAGTGGCGATGGCATAGAGAAAGCCCGAGCACACCGCGCCCACGTCGAACGCATAGGCATTGGTTGCGCCCAGCAGGTCCTGCACCTTGCTGGCGCTGGAGGGAAAGGTCTGGTCCGGCGTGGCGGTCGCCAGCACGATCAGCGAAATGTCCGCCGCCGTCAGCCCGGCCGCGTCCAGCGCCTTGCGCGCGGCATCGGCGGCCAGCGTGGCGGTGGTCTCGCCCTCGCCCGCGATGTGGCGCGCGGCGATGCCGGTGCGTTCGCGGATCCACTCGTCGCTGGTGTCGACGGTCTGCGCCAGCTCCTCGTTCGTGACGCGCCGCCGGGGGAGCGCCGAACCGGAACCGATGACGCAGCTGCGCCGGATCATGCCATTATTGATAATCATGCCTCTTCCGCGGGGGCGGACGCGCGGCGCGCCTTGCCCTTGGCGGCCAGTCCGCTTTCGGCCAGGTCCGCCGTGATACGCTCGATCAGGTCTTCTTCCAGCAGCCGCGCGGCGACGGCGACCGCGTTGGCGACGCCCTTGGCATTGGCGCTGCCGTGGCTTTTCACCACCACGCCGTTGAGGCCGAGGAAGACCGCGCCGTTATGGTTGTTGGGATCGAGGTGGTGCTTGAGCAATTCGGTCGCGGGGCGCGATACGAGGAAGCCGATCTTGGAGCGCAGCGAGGACTGGAACGCTTCCTTGAGCAGGTCGGTCACGAACCGGGCCGCGCCCTCCACCGCCTTGAGCGCGATATTGCCCGAGAAACCGTCGGTGACGACCACGTCGGTCTCGCCCCGGTTGATCTTGTCCGCCTCGGTAAAGCCGCCGAAGCTGAAAGCCAGCTGTTCCTGCGCCGCGCGCAGCGTGTCCGACGCCTCGCGCAGGGCGCCGGTGCCCTTCGTTTCCTCGGTCCCGATGTTCAGCAGGCGGACGCGCGGTTCGGCCAGGTTGCTGGCGATGCGCGCATAGGCCGCACCCATCACCGCGAACTGCACCAGGTTGCGCGCGTCGCATTCGGTGTTCGCGCCCAGGTCCAGCATGACCATGTCGGTCTCGCCCAGCGTGGGCATCAGCGCGGCCAGCGCGGGCCGGTCGATGCCGGGCATGGTGCGCAGCGACAGCTTGGCCATCGCCATCAGCGCGCCGGTATTGCCGGCCGAGACGGCAGCGCCGGCATCGCCGCGCTTTACCGCGTCGATCGCCATGCCCATCGAGGTCTTGCGCGCACGGCGCAGCGCCTGCGTGGGCTTTTCCTCGCCAGAAACGATTTCGGGCGCGTGGAGGATCTCCGACGCGCCGCGCATGTTGGGATGGTCCTCGAGGGCGGCCTTGATCCGCGTCTCGTCCCCGACCAGCAGGAACTTGAAGCGATCGTGACGGCGACGCGCGAGCGCCGCGCCTTCGACCATCACGCGCACGCCCTCGTCGCCGCCCATCGCATCGACGGCGATACGCGGCAGACTCATCCTACTCTCCGACTGGTCGGTCTTTTACAGGCCAACCGCTACGATTTCACGGCCGTTGTAGTGGCCGCATGCATCGCACAGATTGTGCGGGCGCTTCAGTTCGCCGCAGTTCGAGCATTCGTGGAACGCTGCGGGCTTGAGCGCGTCATGCGCCCGGCGATTGCCACGGCGATGCGGGGATACTTTTCTCTTCGGAACAGCCATTTCGGCACCTGTTTAAAAAATCGATCAATATTTGCGGGCCGCACTAGGCCAAGCGGCGGTGAACGGCAAGGCCCACCGGCAGCAAGACGCAAGTTTGCGGCGAAGGCGCGCCCTTTAGCGATTCTGACACGAAAAGCAAGGCGCGTCGGGACCGGCTATCCGAAATCAGGCCTCGACGCGGATGCGCTGCGCCGACACCATCTCGGCATCGCGCGCCGCTGCGGCCCCGTATTCGGCATGGATCTTCAGCCGCGCGAGGCTGTTGTGGCAGGCCATCGACATCATGGTCACTTCCTGCGCGAACTGCTTTTCGGTCATGCCCGAAACGAAGATGGCCGTCACCCGCGACGTGATCCTGCAGCGATCGGGCGCGAGCGATTCGATGTGGTAAAGCTCGTGCGCGGTGGCCAGCCGCCCGACGGTCGGTTCCGCGGTGCAGTGATAGCCATAGGCGCGGCCCGGCTCCTTGTCGGTGACGGTGATGTGATAGGTGACATCCTCCATCCCCGTCATGACCAGCCGCCACTGCCCGCTGCCGTCGCCGGGCGTGACCTGCTGCCCCTCGCGCCGCTTGGCGTTGTTCTCGTCCGCCCAGTCGAGCAGGCGGTAGAGTTCGGCCGCCGGACAACCGATCTCCATGTCGAGATCGAATTCGACCGGACCTTCCGGCGCCATCTTCTTCCTGAACAATCCGAACATCGTCACTCCCCCGCAGCGGACCCGTGGGGAAAATGTCTCATTGTTCGGGTTAAGAAATGCCTAGGGGGTTGCCCGGGACTTGCCGGGCAGCGTGGCGGCGGGCTTGCCGGTGCCGGCGGCAGGTTCGCCCGTGCCGGGGGCAGGTGCGCCGCTACGCGGGGTTTTCGCGGCGCGCTGGCGCGACAGTTCGCGGGCATATTCCTGCAGGTCGGGCACCTCGTCCAGCTCGTCCACGATCTCGAAGCCGAAGATCGTCTCCAGAACGTCCTCCAGCGTCACCAGGCCAAGGAAGGTGCCGTATTCGTCGGTCACCGCCATGATCTGGTGCCGTTCCGAGATCAGGCGGTGGAACAGCCGGTCGACCGTCGATTCGTCCAGCACGCGGGGCAGCGGGCGGATCAGCGATTCGATGCCCTGCTCGCCCTGCTCGCCGTCCAGCAGCAGCGCCAGCACCTCGTGCTTGATGACGAAGCCCGTGATCTCGTCCGCATTGTCGCCATAGACGGGGATGCGCGTGAACGGCACCTCGCGGATGCGGCGTGCGAACTGGTCCAGCGTGACGTCGCGGCCCAGCGTGAAGACCACGGTGCGCGGCGTCATCACGTCCGATACCTTCAGCGCGTTGAGCTGCAGCATGTTCTGCATGAAGCGCACTTCGCTGCTGTCGATCTGGCCCGATGCCTGCCCCAGGCTGGCGACGGCGAGGATCTCCTCACGGTGCTGCGGAACGTCGGCCGCGCGGCCCATGGTGATGATCTTGGTCAGCTGGCGCGAGGCCCAGACCAGCGGCGCCAGGCAGGTGATCATGATCGGCAGGATCCACGCCGAGAACGGCGCGAGCGCGCGGGCATAGCGCGCGCCGATGGTCTTGGGGATGATCTCGGTCACGACCAGGATCGCCAGCGTCAGGAACGCGGCGAACACCGCCTCTCCGCCCCCGCCGTAAAGCGCGGCATATTGCGCGCCCGCGCCCGCCGCACCCATGGTGTGGGCGATGGTGTTCAGCGTAAGGATCGCGGCGAGCGGTCGTTCGATGTCGTCCTTCAGCCGCTTGAGCCGCCCGGCCCATTTCGCGCCCTGCCCCTCTGCCGTGCGCACCTGCGAGGGCGTGATCGTCAGCAGCGATGATTCGAGGATCGAGCACAGGAAGGACACGCATAGCGCGAGGGCGATATAGAAGATCAGCAGCGCCATGTGGTCGAAAAATTCCCCCTGCCCGTTACCGGAAACCCGCCGCGGCAGCGCGCCGCCATCATGGCGATGCGCGTGTCCGGGCGGTCACGGCGCGAAACCCTATTGCTTCAGCGCCATGTCGGCAACGAAGGGATTGGTCTGTCGTTCCGCGCCGAACGTGCTGACGGGGCCGTGGCCGGGCACGAAGGTGATGTCGTCGCCCAGCGGCCACAGCTTCTGCGTGATCGCGTCGATCAGGCTCTGGTGGTCGCTCATCGGGAAATCGGTGCGGCCGATGCTGCCCTTGAACAGCACGTCGCCGACAAAGGCGAAACGGCTGGGCTGGTGGACGAACACGACATGGCCGGGGGTGTGGCCGGGGCAATGGACGACATCCAGCTCCAGCTCGCCCACCGTGACCGTGTCGCCGTCCTTCAGCCAGCGGTCGGGCTCGAACACCTGCGCCTCCACGCCCCAGCGGCCCGCGTCGTCGTCCAGCCGCGCGATCCAGAAACGGTCGGCCTCTTCCGGCCCCTCGATCGGCAGGTCCAGTTCCCTGGCCAGCACCCCCGCCATGCCGCAATGGTCGAGGTGGCCGTGGGTGATAAGGATCTTCTCTAGCGTCACGCCGGACTTGGCGACGCCCGCCTTCAACTTGTCGAGATCGCCGCCGGGATCGACCAGCGCGCCCTTCATCGTTTTCGTGCACCAGATCAGCGAGCAGTTCTGCTGCAGCGGGGTGACGGGCAGGATGGCGGCGCGCATGGCGGGCTGGCCGGCAGGCGTGCGGGCGGCGGTGTCGGTTGTCTGGGCATCGGTCATGCACCACGAAATGGCCAGAGCGGGCGCCCATTGCAAGCCGCCTTGCCCTCTGCCGCCGGGAACCGGAGGGGCGGCAGTTCATTAAGGGCACCCATTGACGGGCGGGTATTTCCGGGCATGGAAGAGCGGATGGAGAGCACGAACACCCTGCGCGCCGCCGATGCGCCCGGCAATGCCCGCCCCCCGCGCGAGCATTTCTGGGACACGCTGCGCGCGGTGCTGATGCTGCTGGGCATCCCCTATCACGTGGCGCTGTCCTACATGGTGGGGCGGCAGTGGATCGTGAAATCGGGCGAAGGCGTCACCGGCTTCATCGAACTGGCGCGTTTCATCAGCCTGTTCCGCATGCCCGCGTTCTACCTGATCGCAGGCTATTTCGCGGCGATGCTGCTGGCGCGCCGCGCGCCCAGCACCTGGCTTGAGGGGCGGTTCAGGCGGCTAGCAATACCGTTCGTCACCTCGATCATCCTGCTGGTGCCGGTGATGAACTGGTTCTGCGAGATTTCGAACCTGCCCTATTCGGAAGCGGTGGCGAGCTGGATCGACAATTCGTCGAAGTCGGGCGGGTACTGGGTGCGGCACTTGTGGTTCATCATCGTGCTGCTGTATTTCTGCTGCGCCATCGCGGCGCTGGCCGTGTGGAAGCGCGACTTCGCCAGCGCGCGCCTGCCGCAATGGGCGGACCGGCTGGTCGGGCGGCACATGGTGGCGGCGCTGCTGGTGCTGGCAGCGATCGTCGGGCTGTGGGAAGCGCTGGCGGTCGAATCGTTCTACATCTGGGGCTTCAACACCAACCTGATCCAGCAGATCCTGCGGGCCGACCAGGCGATCATCTATGCGCCCTGGTTCGCGCTGGGCTGCTTCCTGCAGCGCAGCCGCGAGGCCGTGGCACGGGTGACGCGCTATTCGCACCTGACCGCGGTGCTGGCGGTGCTGGCCGTGCTGCTGGCGATGGTGTCCAAGGAGCAGGTGCACCCCGCGCTGTTCCGCTTTTTCGAGACATTTGCCGCCATGCTGATGACGCAGCTGCTGATCAGCATCGCTGCCCATCTGTTCGACCGGCCGATCCCCGTGGTGCAGCGCTTCACCGCGGCCAGCTTCGTGATCTACCTGTTCCACCTGCCGGTGATTTGCGGGCTGGTGTTCGCCGGGCAATATGTGCCGCTCCCGCCGCTGGTAAAGGCGCTGGCGGTGATGGGGCTGACGGTAGCGATCTCCTATGGCGCGTGGCTGGTGATCGAGCGGAGCAAGGCGCTGGCGCTGATGTTCGACGGGGGCATGCGGCCCGCGCCGGTACCGGCAACCAGCTAGGCCGCGCTCTTCACACCCGGCCGCCCTTCCACACCACGCGGCCCAGCACGTCCAGTTCGTCCAGCGGTACCGCCATGTCCGAGGGGTAGGCCCGGTTGTCCGAGATGACTGCCGCCTGCCCGGTGCCGAACTGCAGGCGCTTTACCTGCAGCACCCCGTCGCGCCGGATCACGTGGATGCCGTCGCGCAGACGGCCCGCGGGATCCGAATCGGCGCGGGCGACCAGGATCTCGTCCCCGTCGCGCAGGGTCGGCTCCATCGAATCGCCCGCCACGGTCAGCGCGGACAGCGCGCCCGGCGTCAGGCCAAGCTCGCGCAGCCAGCCTTGGGCAAAGCGCAGATGGCCGACCGGCGCGTCCTCTTCCGCGACCGCGCCCGGCCCTGCCGAAGCGCCCAGCGCGAGGCGCGGCACATCGACCCATTGCGCCCGCGCGGCAGGGGGTTTTCCCACGGCACCGGACTTGGCCGGGTAAATTTCCTCTGCTTCCGGCGCGCCCAGCTCGTCCTCGCCCACGCCGAAGAAACGTGCGAGCGTCGCGCGGTCGGTCTCCTCCAGCTTGCGCGGGCTGCCCTTGCGGATAAACTGCTGAAGATAGCTGGCATTTCTGCCGATCAGCTTGGACAGCGCGGCCAGGCTGGTGCCCCGCCGTTCGGCGAGTTCGACAAGCCTCTGGCGGGCGGGATCAGTTGTGAGATGGTTAACCATTCCTCATTCCTACATGAAAGATTTTTCCTAGACAAGTAGGATTTCTCCTGCGACCCGATAGATGTTCCTACGGGGCGATTCGAGAAACAGGGAGTTCCAAGTGCTTATCCGTGAAATCGAGAAATTCCTGCGCAGCACCGGCATGCCTGCCAGCAAGTTCGGACGGATGGCGGCGCGTGACCCGCGGCTGGTGCATGACCTGCGCAATGGCCGCGAACCGCGTCGCCGCATGGTGCTTCGAGTGGAACATTTCATGAACAAATACAAGCTGGAGATGCCCAACGCGCGCTGATCACCCCTCTTTTGCCCGCCCCACGCGCGCGCCCCGCCCCGTTCGTCGCACCCCTTCCGAGCGATTGGAGGAAGCCGTGCTGGCGCTGGCCGGCGGCTTGGGCGCGGTGACGATCCACCGCGAGATGCCGTGGGCCAGCATCACCTTTGCCGGCACGCGCCACACCATGTCGCTGTGCTTTACCGGCAGCGGCGCGGTCGACGCGGGCGAGGAACTGCTGGCCCGCCTGCCCGACCACGAATTCGCCATCCCCGGCCAGCTGGTCGCCGATGCGCAGATCGTGAAGGTCGAGCACGAGATGCTGCCCGAACCCAGGCTGCGGGTTCAGGTCGAACTGCTGCTGCTGGAGGATTGAGGGAAGCGGTCAGCCCAGCTTCCACTCCCAGCCGAGTGGATCGCCGTCCATGACTTCCACCCCCTTCGCCGCAAGCTCGTCGCGCAGCGCGTCCGACAGGGCGAAATCCTTGTCGGCGCGGGCGGCCTTGCGGCGGGTCAGCGCGGCCTCGATCTCGTCCTCGCCGATCTGCGCCGCGATCGGCCGGATGCGCAGGGCCTCGCGCTCTGCCAGCGGCAGGCCGAGCGCGGAAAGCATCGCGGCGACCAGCGCGCCCTTTTGCGCGGCATCGACCTTCTTCACCGCTACCGCTTCCTCCAGCACGGTCAGCGCGACCGGGGTGTTGAGATCGTCGGACAGCGCGGCGTCGAACTTCTCCAGCAGCGGGGTCAGCTTGGGATGGGTCACCGCCGCCTGCGCATCGGCCAGCGCGGCGCCGTCCGCTGCCGCATCCACCACGTTGCGCGCGGCAGTCAGCAGCCGTTTCAGCCGCACCAGCGCCGCGCCCAGCCCGTCCCAGCTGAATTCCAGCTCGCTGCGGTAATGCGCCTGCAGACACAGCATCCGGTAGGCGAGCGGGTGATAGCCCCGGTCGATCAGCAGCTGCAGCCGCAGGAACTCGCCCGAGGACTTGCTCATCTTGCCGCTACGCTCGACCAGGAAATTGTTGTGCATCCAGATGCGCGCGCCCGAATTGGCCGCTTCGCCTAGTCCGCCGCAGTCGCAGAAAGCCTGGTTCTGCGCGATCTCGTTCGGGTGGTGGATCTCGCGGTGGTCGATGCCGCCGGTGTGGATGTCGAAGGGAAAGCCCAGCACCTCGCCGCTCATCACGCTGCATTCCAGGTGCCAGCCCGGCGCGCCGCGGCCCCAGGGGCTCTCCCACTCCATCTGCCGCGTCTCGCCCGCGGGGGTCTTGCGCCAGATCGCGAAGTCGGCGGCGTTGCGCTTGCCCTCGACCGCCTCGATCCGTCCCTCCCCCTCGTCGGTGTGCGCCCGTGCCAGCCTGCCGTAATCGGCCACGGTCGACACGTCGAAATACAGCCCGCTATCGAGTTCGTAGCAATGCCTGGGCGCGATCCTCTCGGCAAAGGCGATCATCCTGTCGATGTAATCGGTCGCGATGGTCCACTGCGCGGGCTGGCGGATGTTGAGCGCCGCGACATCCTGCCAATAGGCCTGCGTGTAATGCTCCGCGATGTCCCAGATGGACTGCGAGCGGGCCGCGGCCATCTTCTCCATCTTGTCCTCGCCCTGGTCGGCGTCGTCGGTCAGGTGGCCGACATCGGTGATGTTGATGACATGGGTCAGCCTGTAGCCCTTCCACGTCAACACCCGTCCCAGCACGTCGGCGAACACATAGGCGCGCATGTTGCCGATATGCGGGTAGTTGTAGACGGTCGGCCCGCAGCTATAGACGCGCGCCTCGCCCGGGTGGACGGGGACGAAGGGTTCCGGCTGGCGGGTCAGCGAATTGAAGAGGGTGAGCGCGGTGCTGGTCATGGCGCGGTGCCTTACGCGCGGCACGGGCAAGGTCAAGCGCGGCGGGCCTGTCGAAACGGCGGCGCGACCGATTTCGAGTCGTGACCCCCGCGAGTCGTTCCGACTGGTCGCATTCTGCGCGAGCCGGGCAGAATGCGGCGCGGCAGGGGGCGGGCGTTTGCGGGACGCGTCAGTAAGTTTCAAAATCAAAGAACATTGACATAATTCTAACAATAACCTTTGACAGTTTATGATAGCAGCGCAAGAAGCGCCCCGGGACTGAGCAGTATGGTATTGTTCACGACCGACCACTCGTCACGATCGCAAAGATTAAACGGGGTCGCATGACAGCGATTTTGCCTGTCGGCCGGTCATGCCTTTCAAGAAAAGGATGATCCGATGAAGACTATCTTAGCAAGTGTCGCCGCAGTTATACTATTGACCGGAACCGCTCCGAGTCTTGCCAAGCAGGAGCCGATCCTCGTCGATGCAGCCCTCCCGACCGCCCAATGGGCGAGCGAGGTGACCCGCGATCTCGACCGCGAATTGCTGCGGATCCGCCCATCGGCACGCACGGGCCTGCCCAACGGCTTGGTCCAGGTGCGGTTCGAGGTGCAGGACGGCAAGCCGGTGAACGTGCAGATGCACCGCCGTTCGGGCGACAGCTGGCTCGACCGCCAGGCCGTGCGCTCGATCGAGCGGCTGGACAACGTGCCGGACGTTCCGGGCGCCAGCGCCTATCCGCAGGTCGTGCAGGCGAACATCATCACCGCCAACAGCGACCGGGCCTATCGCGAGCTGAGCGACCGGCTGACGGTCATGGAACAGGCCCGCATGGCATCCAGCGGGCCCGACCGGACGGTGATCGCGCTGACTGCGGGCACCTCTCCCGCGGGATAGACGTCACCGCGCAGGGACTGTCCCGGTGGCAACACCCCCCCGTCGCATCCGGGGCAGTCCCCTGCTTTTTGACCCCTGCTTTTTGGCCCCTGCTTTCAGCGATGATCAATCGCCTTCGAAAAGTCCCGCCAGCTGCTCGATCATGGTGCCGCCAAGCTGTTCGGCATCCATGATCGTGACAGCGCGGCGATAGTACCGCGTCACGTCGTGGCCGATGCCGATCGCCATAAGCTCGACCGGGGATTTCTTCTCGATCCACTCGATCACCCGGCGCAGATGCGCTTCCAGGTAACCCGCGCTGTTCACCGACAGGGTCGAATCGTCGACCGGTGCGCCGTCCGAAATCACCATCAGGATGCGCCGATCCTCGGGCCGGGCGAGCAGCCGCGAATGCGCCCACATCAGCGCCTCGCCGTCGATGTTTTCCTTCAGCAGCCCTTCGCGCATCATCAGGCCCAGGTTGCGCCGCGCGCGCCGCCATGGCTCGTCCGCCTGCTTGTAGACGATGTGGCGCAGGTCGTTGAGGCGGCCCGGCGTCTCGGGCTTGCCCTTCGACAGCCATTGCTCGCGGCTCTGCCCGCCCTTCCACGCGCGAGTGGTAAAGCCCAGGATCTCGGTCTTCACGCCGCAGCGTTCCAGCGTGCGCGCCAGCACGTCGGCGCTGATCGCGGCGATGCTGATCGGCCGCCCGCGCATCGAACCCGAATTGTCGATCAGCAGGGTGACGACCGTGTCCTTGAATTCCTGGTCGCGCTCCATCTTGTAGCTGAGCGAGGAGCCGGGGCTGACCACCACGCGCGCCAGCCGTGCGGCGTCAAGCAGGCCTTCCTCCTGGTCGAAATCCCACGACCGGTTCTGCTGCGCCATCAAACGCCGCTGCAGCCGGTTGGCGAGCTTGGTCACCACGCCCTGCAGGCCTTTCAGCTGCGCATCGAGATAGGTGCGCAGCCGGGTCAGCTCTTCCTCGTCGCACAGCTCGGACGCGCCGGTGATCTCGTCGAAATCGGTGGTGAAGGCCTTGTAGTCGAAATCCTCGGGCAGTTCGGTCCACGGGCGGTTGGGGCGGACGGGCATCATGCCCTCCTCGTCGCCCTCGCCCGGATCGAAATCGCCGTCGGCGTCGAACTCGCCGTCGTCCTCGCCGTCCTCGCCCTCGCCGTCCTCGGGCTGGGCGGCGGCATCCAGCGGGTTCTGCTGCTGGTCCGAGGGCTGCTCCTCGGGCGTGTCCTCGTCCTGCTCGCTCTCGCTGCCGTCGTCCTCGTCGCCTTCGTCCTCGGGCAGGTCGGGCTGGGCCTCGCTTTCCACCATCTCAAGGTGGCGCAGCATGTCGAGCGACAGCTTCTGGAACGCGCGCTGGTCGGTGATCGCGCCGGCCAGCGTATCGAAATCGTCGCCGATGGCAGAGCGGATCGCCTCGCGCCGCAGGTCCAGCCCGTCCTTCGCGGCCTCGGGCACCGCCTCGCCCGTCAGGTGCTCGCGCAGCATCAGCGCCAGCGCGGTCGCCACGGGCACGTCCTCGGCCCGTTCGGCGCGCACGATCGAATCCGCCGCCAGCCGCTTGTCCAGCGCGGCGGCAAGATTGGCACGGGTGCCCGACATGGCGCGCGCGCCGATGGCTTCCCAGCGCACCTGTTCCACCGCGTCGAACGCCTGCCGCGCCAGCGCGTCTGACGGGCGCATGCGGTTGTGGAGCGCGCTGTCGTGGTGCCGCTGCTTCAGGGCGAAGCTGTCGGCCACCCCGCGCGCGATGGCGACGGGGCCGGCCTCCAGCTTGCGGCCGGGCATGGGAACGCGCACCGAATGGCCCACCTGCGCGGGCGTATCCGATGTCCAGCTGACCTCGATCTCGGCATTTTCGGCGACGGCGCGGGCCGTGCCGGTCAATGCGTTGCGAAACCGGTCTAGCTTCGATTCCTCTGCCAAGCCGTGACCCTTCGCGTGCCTTACAGGATCGACTGGCCGGTCTTGGCCCAGTCGGCCATGAAGCCCTCGATCCCCTTGTCGGTCAGCACGTGATTGGCCAGCGACTTGATCACCTTGGGCGGCATGGTGCCGACATCGGCGCCGATCCGCGCGCATTCCAGCACGTGGACGGGATGGCGGATCGACGCGGCCAGGATCTGCGTCTCGAACAGGTAATTGTCATAGATCAGGCGGATATCCTCGATCAGCGACAGGCCGTCGAAGCCGTTGTCGTCGTGGCGCCCGAGGAACGGCGAGACGAAGGTCGCCCCCGCCTTGGCCGCCAGCAGCGCCTGGTTCGCCGAGAAGCAGAGCGTGACATTGACCATGGTGCCTTCGTTCGTCAGCGCGCGGCAGGTCTTCAGCCCGTCGATGGTCAGCGGCACCTTGATGCAGACATTGTCCGCGATCTTGCGCAGCACCTCGGCCTCTTTCATCATCGTCTCGTGGTCGAGCGCGACGACCTCGGCGCTGACGGGGCCATCGGTCAGGCCGCAGATTTCCTTCGTAACTTCCATGAAGTCACGGCCCGACTTGGCGATCAGGCTGGGGTTGGTGGTCACACCGTCCAGCAGGCCCGTCGCGGCCAGCTCGGCGATTTCGGCGGTATCGGCAGTATCGGCGAAGAATTTCATGTCGTGGACCCTTTGGCTCGGAATGAATGCCCCATATGCGCGAGTCAGCGCGTAGCAGGTCACCCGGCGCTATATGCAAGCGCGGCTGGCGGGGGAACCCCCAACGCCGCGATACCCGAGCGGCACGTCACGAACGCGGCACCACCTTGATGCACGCCGCGTCCGGACCGGCCTGCGCAAAACGCACTCCCGGCACGCCGTCGCGCACGCAGGCGGCGGCGGGGCCATGCGCATTGATCGGCGGATCGGCGATCACGAAATCGCCGCTCCGCGCAAACAGAACGAAGGTCGCGCAGCCATGCGTCCCGCAATCGACCACGCTTTCGCGGCGCAGGATCATGTCGTCCGCGCCGTCGCCATCGATATCGAACCGCGCGGCGCTGACCGTCAGGTCCGGGTCGGCCGATTGCGACAGAACCGGCCGCCGGCATATCGCGGCGGCCTGTTCGGGCAGTTCGGCGCAGTCATCGACCACGGCAAAGCCCGAGGCGGGCGGCGGCTCTGTCTGCAAACCGCGCACCGGCGGCACGGGCGTATCGGCCGGGGCATCCGCGACGGCGCCGGCATCGCTTTCACCGGCAGGTGGCGGTGCCTCGTCCGGTGCATCCTGACAGGCGGTGAGCATCAGGACCGCCAGCGCCGCCACCAGCGACGCGCGTTTCATCACCGCACCGCGCCCTGCGTGCCGAACGCGCCGATCAGCAGCGGGTCGTCGGTGGCATAGGGGTCCTGGCGAATGCGCGCCTCGGCCTCGCCCATGGCGTTCCAGATCACTTCCTCGGTATTACGGGTCAGCGAATTGGCGACGCCCTGCAGGTTCACGCCTGCCAGTTCGGACAGCGCGGGGCCGAGGACGGGATCGTTCACCACGCTCAGCGCGTCGCCGATCTCGGGCAGCATCACTTCCAGCAGCTGCTGGCCCATGTTCTGCCGCAGGAAGGAGGTCGCCGCGGTCGGACCGCCGGTGACGAGGTCGATGGCGTTCTGGAAGCCGATCACGCGGATCGTGTCGGCCACCACCGGCGCGGCGCGATAGGCGCCTTCGGCCGCGACCTGGTTGAATTCGCGCATCAGCCGGTCGCGCACCAGGCCCGAGCCCAGGATCCGCGCCACCGCGCTGGACCGGTTGCCCAGGAGGTCGTTCGCGGTCAGCTGCGCCAGCTGCGTGTCGTAGAAGCCGTTGGGGGCCAGCAATTGTTCGAACGCGTCCTGCGACGCGACTGTCAGCAGGCGGCGGATCGCCTCGGTATAGCTGAACGGGCCCATCGACGCGCAGCCCGGCAGCGCCAGCGCGCCCGCGCCCAATGCGGCAAGGCCCAGGAAACGACGGCGGCTGGCGATATTTTCAGGCGGCTGCGCGGCTTTATCCATATTCAAATCCTCTATTACCCTGTCATCCGGGCGTCGCTGCCGCCATATGAGGCGCAAGATGAACCGCGTCCGTCTCCTCGTGATGAATGCCGCGTTAGGGCCGCTGGATTACCGCGTGCCCGACGGCATGTCTCTGGAACCGGGCAGCGTGGTCGTCGCGCCTCTGGGGCCGCGCCAGGTGACTGGCATCGTGTGGGAAACCGAACGGCTTCCCGGCACCGAGGTTCCGGACGCGCGCCTGCGCCCGCTGCTGGGCGCGCTGCCCGTGCCGCCGCTGCGCGCCCCGCTGCGGCGGCTGGCTTTCCGGGCGGCTCTTGGGCGTGCGGAGCC
>JAPYSD010000020.1 GCA_029936705.1 Croceicoccus sp.
GGCTGATGCACGGCAAGACCTCGCCCGTCGATCATGACGGGACCGGGGTTTTCCGCGGCCTGCCCTCCCCCTATACCGCGACGCGCTATCACTCGCTGGTGGTCGAGGATGTGCCCGATTGCCTGACGATCAATGCCACCACGCCGCGTCCGGGCGAGGACGGGACCCACGCGATGGGTTTCCGCCACGAAAGCCTGCCGATCCACGGCGTGCAGTTCCATCCCGAGAGTATCGCCACCCAGCACGGCCACGCGATGCTTGCCAATTTCCTGCGGCTTTGCGGGATCGAGGCGCAGGTTCCGGCGGAACAGGCGATCGTCGCATGATGGCTTCGTCGGGCCTGACCATTGACGAGGCGGAGGCCTTGGTCGGCCAGATGCTCGACGGCGAAATGCCGGACGACGCCATCGCCGACGCCCTGGTAGCCATGGCCGAGCGAGGCGAGACTGCCGAGGAGATCGCCGGAGCCGTACGCGCCATGCGGGCTCGGATGAAACCGGTGCCTGCACCCGCATTGGCCATCGACGTATGCGGCACGGGCGGCGACGGACAGCATTCACTGAACGTATCCACGGCGGTGGCGCTGGTAGTGGCGGCATGCGGCGTTCCGGTGGCCAAACACGGCAATCGCGCGGCCAGCAGCAAGGCAGGCGGTGCCGATACGCTGGAAAGCCTTGGCCTTGACCTTGGCAAGGCAGGGGCGTTGGCGGCCGAGACGCTGCCCGACCTGTCAATCGCCTTCCTCTTCGCGCAGTCGCACCACCCCGCGCTGGCCCGGATCGCGCCGATCCGCAAGTCGCTGGGCCGACGCACGATCTTCAACCTGACTGGCCCGCTGGCCAATCCCGCCGGCGTCACCCGTCAATTGGCCGGTGTCGCCAGCCCCGCGCTGGTGCCGCTGTACGCGCAGGCAATGCGCGAATTGGGGACTGAGCGGGCGCTGGTCGTGTCGGGCAACGAAAAGCTGGACGAGCTTTCGATCGCAGGGCCGAGCCGGGTCGAGGCAGTCGGATTCGACTTCCCGGCAGAGGTCTCGCCCGAGGATGCGGGCCTTCCGGTTCATTCGCTGGAGGCGATCAAAGGCGGTGACGCGGACTATAACGCCGCCGCCTTGCGCGACCTGCTGGCGGGCGCCGAAGGTGCCTATCGCGATGCGGTCGTGCTCAACGCCGCCGCTGCGCTGATCGTGGCGGGCGAAGCCGATACGCTGCGCGGCGGTGCAGAGGAAGCCGCCGAGGCAATCGACAAGGGCTTGCCCAAGGCGCTGCTCGATTGCTGGATCAGGACCGTCAATTCGGGAACAATGGCATGAGCGACAGGCTGCTCGAAATCTGCAACGTCAAGCGGAGCGAGGTCGCGGCCCGCAAGGAGCAGCGTTCCCTGCGCGATCTCGAAGTGCTTGCCCGCGCGCAGGAAGCGCCCCGCGGCTTTGCGAACCGGCTGGAACAGGCTTCGCGCCGCGGCTTTGGATTGATCGCGGAAATCAAGAAAGCTTCGCCTTCCAAGGGATTGATTCGAGCGAATTTCGACCCACCCGAGCATGCCCGCGAATATGCGGCTGGAGGGGCGGCCTGCCTGTCGGTGCTGACCGATGCGCCGCATTTCCAAGGGCACGAGGATTACCTGGTCGCCGCGCGAGCCGCCTGCACCCTGCCCGTGCTGCGCAAGGATTTCATGGTCGATCCCTGGCAGGTGACCGAGGCACGCGCGATCGGAGCCGATGCAATCCTGATCATCCTCGCCGCGCTGAACGACAGTCTCGCGGCAGAGATCGAGACTGCCGCGATCGAGGCCCATATGGATGTGCTGGTCGAAGTGCATGACGAGGCTGAGATGGAGCGGACGCACCGGCTGAAATCGCGGCTGATCGGCGTGAACAACCGCGATCTGCGGACCTTCACGACCGACATAGCGACCACGGCGCGACTTGCCCCGCTGGCCCCCGCAGGCGCGCTGCTGGTGAGCGAGAGCGGCATCGCCAATCACGACGACGTTCAGCGGATATCCGGCATGGCGGGCGTCCGCTGCTTCCTGGTTGGTGAAAGCCTGATGCGCCGGGACGATGTTTCCGGAGCGACGCGCGACCTGCTGGGCCTGCCGCGCATGGCGGGATTGCCCGGAACGATGGGCATGGCCCGGTGACCACCAAGCTGACGCACCTGGACGAAAGCGGCAATGCCCGCATGGTCGACGTCGGGGGCAAGACTCCCGCCCGGCGTATCGCGGTGGCCAGCGGCATCATCTCCATGTCGGATAGGGCGCTGCAGGCGATCCGCGAAGGCAGCGTGAAGAAGGGCGACGTGCTGGCAACGGCGCGCATTGCGGGCATCATGGCCGCGAAAAAGACCGGCGATCTGATCCCGCTGTGCCATCCGCTGCCGATCGATGCAGTCAACGTGGACTTCGCTTTCGAGCAAGGATCGATCCGCGTCACCGCCTCGGCCGCGATCGAGGCGAAGACCGGTGTCGAGATGGAAGCGATTACCGCCGTCTCGGTGGCGCTGGTCACGATCTATGACATGGCCAAGGCGCTCGACAAGGGCATGGTGATCGGCGGAATTCGCCTGATCGCGAAAGACGGCGGCAAATCGGGCCGCTGGCGCGCTGCGGGGCACGAGGACCTGGCGCTTTGAGCGCAAAACCGCTGCTGGGCCTGGAGGAAGCGCAGCGGCGCCTTTTGGCGATGGCGCAGCCGCTGCCCGGCGTCGAAATTGCGATTGCCGAGGCAGCAGGACGCTGGCTGGCGAGCGACCTCGCGGCGCTACGCTCTCAGCCGCCGGAGCCGATGTCCGCGATGGACGGCTATGCCATGCGGCAGCGTGACATGCCGGGGCCTTGGCAAGTCATTGGCGAGAGCGCGGCCGGGCATCCCTTTGCGGGCAAGATCGAGACAGGACAAGCGGTACGCATCGCAACCGGCGGGGTCGTACCGAATGGCGCCAACATGGTCGCCGTGCAGGAAGACTGCCGCCGCGATGGCGACACGCTTATATTCGAGGGCGAACCGCCAGAGCCGCTGGGACGCCATATCCGCCCGCAAGGCCTTGATTTCGCGCAGGGCGATATCGTCGCGAAGGCGGGCGAAAGACTGACTCCCGCCCGCCTGGCACTTGCAATCACGGCAGGTCATGGCCGCGTATCCGTCCATCGCAGGGCCAAGGTCGCGATCATCGAAGGCGGCGACGAGCTGCGCCCTGCCGGCGAGGAACTGCCCCCCGGCGCCATCCCGGCCAGCAACGGCGCCATGCTCGGCGCGCTTTTTGCCGATCTCGGCTGCGAAATCGAACGCCATGGGCCGGTCCCCGACCGGCGCGATGCCTTGCGTGCCGCCTTCGACCGGGCGCAGGATGCACATCTGATCGTGACCAGCGGCGGTGCTTCGGTAGGCGATCACGATCTCGTCCTCCCGGTGCTGGAGGAGATGGGCGCCGAGATCGATTTCTGGCGCGTGGCGATCAAGCCCGGGAAGCCGATCCTCGTCGCTCGTCTGGGGCGCAAGCTGGTGATCGGCCTCCCCGGCAATCCGGTGTCCAGCTTCGTCACCGCGCATCTCTTTGCGCAGCCGGTCGCGCGCGCATTGATGGGCGGCAAGACGCCATATCCCGCGATGCAGCCCGCGTTCTGCCTGGCCGACCTTCCAGCGACGGGCAAAAGGACGGAATTCCTTCGCGCAAAATTCACCGATCGCGGCGTCATGCCGCTGACCTTGCAGGATAGCGCCGCGCTTTCGCCCCTGGCGCAAGCGGATGCCCTGGTCCTTCGCCCCGCCAATACTCCAGATGTAAAAGCGGGCGATGTCGTGCAAGTCATTCCGCTTGCCCCGCATCATCGCGGCTGAGGGATTACTGCGTTAACATGGGTTGACGGCTGTTCCGATGTTGCTTAATTGTTCCGTATTCGTTCGCGCCACCGGGCGCAATGCGGAACAGGACATTTCCCATGCTTACGCGCAAACAGCACGAATTGTTGCTCTTCATCCAGCAGAGGCTTGAGGATAGCGGCATATCTCCTTCGTTCGAGGAGATGAAGGACGCGCTCGACCTCAAGTCGAAGTCGGGCGTGCACCGGCTGATCTCGGCGCTCGAGGAACGCGGCTTCATCCGCCGCCTGCCCAATCGCGCCCGCGCGCTGGAGGTGATCCGCCAGCCGGACAATGTCACCGGCACGGCAAAGCCGAAGCCTGCTCCCGCCAAGCCCGACAATGTCGTCGAGTTCAAGCGCCCTGCTCCGCAGCCCAGCGCATCGAACGACATAATCGAGATCCCGCTGCATGGCCGCATCGCTGCCGGCGTCCCGATCGAGGCTATGGAAGATTCGCAGGTGCTACCTGTTCCTGCCGCCCTGCTTGGCAGCGGCGAGCATTACGCGCTGGAAGTCTCGGGCGATTCCATGATCGAGGCTGGCATTTTTGACGGCGACTATGCGTTGGTGCGCCGCACCGACACGGCGCGCGACGGCGAGATCATCGTCGCGCTTGTTCGCGGCGAGGAAGCGACGCTGAAATATCTGCGCCGGGTGAACGGCATGGTGCGGCTCGACCCCGCCAATGCCTCTTACGAGGCGCAGACCTATGACCCTTCGGAAGTTCAGGTTCAGGGCCGGCTTGCCGGATTGCTGCGCCGCTACCACTGATCCGCGGCATTGCGTGCTACCAGCCGTGGCGGTCGCCCTCGGGTCTGACCGCGCGGACGGTGCCGCCGTCGAGATCGACGGCCAGCCCGCCGCGGCGTGACAGCAGGCTGCCATCCGCCTTGAGCATGGTGGGGCGGCAATCAGCAGACAATCGCCTGCTGGAGATCACGATATCGGCACGCGCGCACGCAGCGACCAGCGAAGCATAGGACACGTCGGCAGGCCGCTGCGCGACGAGCAAGGTCCTCCCTTTCGCCTGAAGTTCGCAGAAAACGTCGTTGCAGCGTCCGCCGGGCCATTCGGTGAACTCGAGGAATTGAACATCGGGTTCAGGCGTCTTGCCCATCGCCTCTACCATCGCATCCGCCGCGAAACTCGTGCTGTTGCGCAGCAGGTACAACTCGCCATCGTCTGCCAGCAACGCCGCGTTCCTGCCGCTCTGCTCAATCAGCAGGTCGGCTGGCCGTGCGAGAAAGAGGGCTGGAACACCGAGAGCCAGTGGCAGCAGCCCCCAAAGCCTGAACCGACCCGACCAGAGCGCTAGCCACAACGCGCCGACCACGCAGAACAGCACCGCGGTCAGCGATATGCGCGGCAATTGCAGCACCGATCCGGGCAGCGACGAGATCGTATGCGCAATGCCCAGCGTCAAATCGAGCGATTTCGCCGCCAGCCACCACAGGGGCGCCCCCAGGCCGATCGCGTCGAACGCCAGCCCGGCGATCAGCGCGGGTAGCGTCACCGCCGTCATCAGCGGAATGGCGATGACATTGGCGAGCGATCCATAGAGGCTCGTCCGCTGGAAATGGAACAGAACCAGCGGGCTCAGCGCGGCTTCGACGATGACGCCGGTCAGGAAAAGCAGCAGTGCGGCATAGGCCAGTCGCACGGCCCGGCCATCGCCGCGCCGTTCCTTGAGCCGTTCGACGAAGCGGCTGTTATGGAACGCGACGATCGCGGTAACCGCAGCAAAACTGAGCTGGAACGACGGGCCGATCACGGCTTCGGGCCAGAACAGCATCACGGTCATGGCAGCAAGCGCAATCAGTCTGAGCGACAGGGCCGTCCTTCCTAGCGCGAGCGCCGCCACGACCAGCAGAGCTGCAAGGCATGCCCTGACTGTCGGCAGCGCTGCGCCGGTCATTAACGTATAGGCGATCCCCGCCAGCGCGCCCGACCCGGCTGCCGCCAGGGGAAGGCGCACCCGCAGCGCCAACCATGGCCATAATGCACCCAAACGGACCACCAAAAGCCACGCAATCGCCACGATTGCGCCCACGTGGAGCCCGCTTATGGACAGCATGTGCGCCAATCCGGCGTCTCGCATGGCCTGCGCATCGCTTTGGGGGATCGCCCCGCGATCGCCGGTAATCAGCGTGGCCGCGATCGCGGCCGAGGCCGTGTCGCCAAAGCGTCCCACCTTCTGCCGGACGTGCGCGGCCAGATCGTTTCGCCAACCGCTTGCGCCGCCTGCCCGGCGTGTCACCACGGGCTTTTCCAGGACCGAACCGGACGCCGCCAAACCGTCGAACCAGGCCGCCTGCGCGAAATCGTAGCCGCCCGGCACCGCTGCTCGCTGCGGCGGGATCATGCGGATCTTGGCGCGAAACTGCGATCCCGCGACCAGCGCCGGATCGTCCATGTCCGACGGCACGTTCAGGCGGGCCCTGATCGGTACATTGCCCAGCGGATCGCGCGTGGCGACGATCAGCCGGACGCGATCGCGCGCAGGCTGTTCCTCGCGTTTCAGAACCACTGCCTCGACCACCGCGACGCGTGGTCCGGATATCGGCTGCGCACCGATCAGCGCGGACCTGGCCCAAATCAGGACAATTCCGGCCGCGACCATCAGGGCCAGCGCGACCGCCGCATTGCGCAGCAGCGCGTACCCGTCCCCTTCAAGCCGGATGAGCGCCCAGGCCGCGGGCAGGCCGCACAGCCCGATGGCGACCAGCCATTCGCCCGGGCCCGGCAGGATGAACCACAATCCGATCCCCGCCAGCATCGCCACCGCCAGCCAGGGCATGCGTTCGAAGCCGCGATCGGCCAGGAACGCTTCTATTCGCGCCGCGGCACTGGACAAACGGGCTTCGGTCCCCCATTTCCGCAACCGCGAAGAGGGGCGTGAATCGCCTTCAACCTCGCCCGCTATCGGAACGACGGTACTGGCACGGCCCTTCCCATGGCGCCGCGCAAGTCATTCATAAAACGTCGTCTCCGGTTCGAGCGGTTCGCCCATGACATGCATTGAAAGAGGAAGCACGCGCAGATGGCAAGCGGCCAGGCAGACGGAACCGACAGCGGAAACGCGAAAGCACCCGCCCGAGGGACTGTCGTCACGCGTTTCGCGCCCTCGCCCACCGGTTTCCTGCACATCGGCGGCGCGCGCACCGCCCTGTTCAACTGGCTTTATGCCCGGCATTTCGGCGGCAAGGCGCTGCTGAGGATCGAGGATACGGACAAGGCCCGGTCCACCCAACAGGCGATCGACGCGATCCTGGATGGCCTAGGCTGGCTCGGCCTGGATTACGACGAGGAACCGGTGTTCCAGTCCGAACGCGCCGCCCGCCATGCCGAGGTTGCGTACAAGCTGCTGGAAGCGGGCCACGCCTATCGCTGCTATGCCACCTCGGAAGAGCTGGAGCAGATGCGCGCCGAGCAGCGCGCCGCCAAGAAGCCGCTGCGCTATGACGGGCGCTGGCGGCACCGCGATCCTGCCGAGGCTCCCGCCGGTGCGCCCTTCGTGGTCCGGCTGAAGACCCCGGAAGACGGCTCGCTGGCGATCGAGGATGCCGTGCAGGGCCGGGTCGAGGTGAAGAACGCCGAGATCGACGATTACATCCTGCTGCGCTCCGACGGGTCGCCGACCTATATGCTCGCCGTGGTGGTCGACGATCACGACATGGGCGTGACCCACGTGATCCGCGGCGACGACCATTTGAACAACGCGTTCCGCCAGCTGCCGATCTATCGCGCGATGCAGGAGATAGAGGGCGGCTGGGACGACCCGGTCTATGCCCATATTCCGCTGATCCACGGCGCCGACGGGGCCAAGCTGTCCAAGCGTCACGGCGCCATGGGTGTCGATGCCTATCGCGACGAAATGGGCCTGCTGCCCGAGGCGGTGAACAACTATCTGCTGCGCCTCGGCTGGGGCCACGGCGACCAGGAAATCTTCAGCCGGGACGAGGCGATCGAACTGTTCGACCTGCCCGCCGTCGGCAAGAGCGCGTCGCGTTTCGATTTCAAGAAGCTGGCCAACATGAACGGCCAGTACATGCGCGAGGCGGAGGACGAGCGGCTGGCCGACCTGGCCGCGCCGCGCATCACCGCGCTGGAGCCGGGTTTCGATCCGGCAGGCCACCGCGACCTGCTGATCGCGGCCATGCCTTCGCTGAAGGCGCGGGCGAAGAACCTGGACGAGCTGGCGCAAGGCGCATTGTTCCTGTTCCGCCAGCGTCCGCTGCCGCTGGACGACAAGGCCGCGGCCCTGCTGCAGGCCGATGGCGCGGGCGCCTTGCTGGGCGATGTCGCCGCGCGGCTGGAAGCGGCGGACGACTGGGCGATCGAGCCGCTGGAGGCCGATCTGAAAGCCATGGCCGAAGAGCGCGAGCTGGGCCTTGGCAAGATTGCACAGCCGCTTCGCGCGGCGCTGACCGGGCAATCGACCTCGCCCGGTATTTTCGACGTGCTGGTGCTGCTGGGACGCGATGAGAGCCTTGCTCGCATTCGCGACCATGCCGGGGCATCGGCGCCTGCCGGATCGGAGCTTGACTGAAGCGACGACGCAGGAAACTAGGATCTCAGAAGAAGAGGAGTGAGTAAGTGGGCGATACGGCGAAACTGACCGCAGGGGGCGGCGACTACGAATTTCCGATGAAGAGTGGGACGCTCGGCCCGGATGTCGTCGATATCGGCAAGCTTTACGGCAAGACGGGCATGTTCACCTATGACCCGGGCTTCACCTCTACGGCGAGCTGCGATTCGGGCCTGACCTTCATCGATGGCGAGGAAGGCGTGCTGCTGCACCGCGGCTATCCGATCGGCCAGCTGGCGGAAAATTCCAACTTCATGGAAGTTTCCTACCTGATGCTGAACGGCGAGCTGCCCTCCAAGGACGAGCTCGACAATTTCGAGTTCACCATCACGCGTCACACCATGCTGCACGACCAGCTGCGCCAGTTCTACCAGGGCTTCCGCCGCGACGCGCACCCGATGGCCATCATGTGCGGCGTGGTCGGCGCGCTGTCGGCGTTCTATCACGACAGCACCGACATCTCGGACCCCGAGCACCGCAAGATCAGCTCGCACCGGTTGATCGCCAAGATGCCGACCATTGCCGCCATGGCGTACAAGTACGCGATCGGTCAGCCCTTCATGCAGCCGGACAATTCGCTGAGCTATACCGGCAATTTCCTGCGCATGACGTTCGGCGTTCCCGCCGAGCAGTACGAAGTGGTGCCCGAAGTCGAAAAGGCGCTGGACCGCATCTTCATCCTGCATGCCGACCACGAGCAGAACGCATCGACCTCGACCGTGCGGCTTGCCGGTTCGTCGGGCGCCAATCCGTTCGCCTGCATCGCGGCGGGCATCGCCTGCCTGTGGGGCCCGGCGCATGGCGGCGCGAACGAGGCCGCGCTCAACATGCTGCGCGAGATCGGCACCCCGGACAAGATTCCCGAGTATATCGCGCGCGCCAAGAACAAGGACGACCCGTTCCGCCTGATGGGCTTTGGCCACCGCGTGTACAAGAACTACGACCCGCGGGCGACCGTGATGCAGAAGACCGTGCGCGAAGTGTTCGACGCGCTGAAGGTCAACGACCCCGTGTTCGAGGTTGCCCTGCAGCTCGAGGAAATGGCGCTGAACGATGATTACTTCATCGAGAAGAAGCTGTTCCCCAACGTCGATTTCTATTCGGGCGTGATCCTCTCGGCCATCGGCTTCCCGACCGAGATGTTCACCGCGCTGTTCGCCCTGGCCCGCACCGTCGGCTGGGTCGCCCAGTGGAACGAGATGATTTCCGATCCCGGCCAGCGCATCGGCCGTCCGCGCCAGCTTTACACCGGCCCGACGACGCGCGATTATGTGCCCATCGCCCAGCGCTGAACGCGGGCGCTGACATAGCGAAAAAGGAAATGACGATGCGGAGACTGGCCTTAACCATCCTCGGCATCGTCATTTTTCTTATGGGTGCCCTGTGGACGCTGCAGGGGCTGGACCTCGTCGGCTGGCCCGACGACAGTTTCATGATCGGCAAGCGCCGATGGGCCTATATCGGCGTATTGGTGATGGCCGCGGGGCTGATCCTGGTCTGGATCGTGCGGCGACACCGGCACGAACGCTGAACAGGCCGCCTTACTCTGGCGCCGGTTCCGCCTGCCTTGCAGCGGGCAAGCGCAGGGTGAAGCAATTGCCGCCCTGCTTGCCGGGCGCCGCCACAAGGCTTCCGCCCATCGCCTCGGCCAGGCGGCGAGCGATATGCAGGCCGAGGCCCATCCCGCTGCCGTCGCGTCCCAGCCTCTCGTACTTGGCGAAGATCTGCTCGCGCTCCTGCGCGGACAGGGGCCTGCCCTCGTCGCTGACGCTGACGCTGACCCATGAGCCCTGCGCCGTGCAATCGACAAGGATTTCCCCGCCGCGGGGGCCATAGTCCACCGCGTTGCCCAGCAGGTTGAGCAGGATCTGCATGCACCAGCGCCGGTCGCCAAGCGCGGGCGCCGGATCGGCGGCGATGGTGAAGCGCGCCTGCCTGCGGGCCGCGCGCGTCGTCTGGAACCGGCACGCGCTTTCGGCGATTTCGGCCAGGATCAGCGGGACCAGTTCGGGCTCCGGTTCCTCCTCGCCATCCGAAAGCGATTGGGCCATCCCGGCAAGATGCTTGCCCGCATCGACGATGTCGCCCGCATAGCCGACATATTCGCGCGGCAGAGGACCGGCCAGCCGGTCGCGCATGATCTCGCCCAGCTGGATGATGCGGCGCACCGGTGCGTCCAGCGCCGGGGTCAGCTGTTCCGACAAAAGGTTGTCCGGCAGCAGGTCCTCGTCCTTCGCGGGGCTGGCGGAGATCGCTTCCTCGTGCCGGCGGATCAGGATCTGCTGGCCCGCATTGCCGCCGGTCCCGCCCGCCAGCATCAGGTGCCAGCGCCTTTCCGAACCCTCGATACCCGCAATGATGCCGCTGCGCAGGCTCCAGTGCGAATGCACGTCGCCCTCGGTCTCGAACAGGGTGGACCAGTTCTGGCCGCGCTGCCGCCGTGCCTGCGCCACCATCGGCGACAGTTCGGCGCACTCGGTCTCCAGCGCGACGATGTTCTGCTGCCCGTCGAGCCACAGCACGGCTTCGGCCAGCAACTGCTCGATCGCGAGGCGCGTTTCCGCTGCTTCGTCGTCGTCCGCGCCTGCCGAGTTACCTTCCGAAGCGGGAACGGTATCCAGCGCCTGCCAGTCCGACAGGCGGATGGAGCAGCCATCCTCGTCCGGCTCGATCTCGGCCCAGCTTTTCAGCGATCCGCCGGGATGGGTGATCGTCAGCGCCTGCGCCAGCTTCATGCCATAGGCGCGCGCCTTGCGGACCAGCTGCATCAGTTCGGGCACCGCGATCAGCCCGGGCATGTCGCCGCCGCTTTCGCGTTGCAAGGACGCGATGCGGTCATCCGCCGCGATCAGCCGGTCCTGCGCATCGCTGCGCGCGGTCAGCGGAGCGGCAGTGCCCGTCGCGGTTATGACCCCCTCGGCCATGATCAGCCCTCGGGCCCGTCGCCGGACGAGGGCGTTCCGCCGGTCAGCAATGCCTGCGCATCATTGCCGCGCAGTGCGGCGAAATTGTCGGGCAGCGTGATATCGGGGTGGATCGCGAAGAACTCGCGCTCGATCTCCTTGTCGCCCAGCCCGGCCGCGCGCAGCGACAGCGCGAGTCGCGCCAGCTGGCTTTCACCCGTGGAAGAGGCGATATCGTCGCGCGTTTCACCCGTCGCGGCGGCCAGCGCCGACAGGAAGACGGCGACGCCCGCATGGCTGACCGACAGCGCAGCAAAGGCCCCTGCCCCCAGCGCGCGCACCAGCCGGTTGGCGACAGCGATTCGCGTGGTCGATTCGTCGTATTGCGAACGGATGGCATGTTCCGCCGTGCGCGCATGTTCCTCGAAATTGAGGTCGCCCGCGACCACGCCGCGCAGCGTGTTCAGCACCGCGAACAGCACGTCTGCGGGAAGCTCGACCAGTGGCAAAGTCATGCGCTGCATGTGGCGCACGAACGCCGCCTGCCCCGTCAGCAGGTCCATCGCGAGCGAACTGGCATTGGGATCGTCCGCGCTGATCAGCGTCTGCAGCAGCGGCGAGAGCGCCGGGTCCATGCCTGCACGCCGTTCAAGGCTTTCGGTCAGCTGCCATTCCATCGCGATCGAATGGAGGTGTTCGAGCAGCATAGGCTCGTCGATCAGGGCGCCCGCAAGCGGTTCGGAGAGATGCTCCACCCACTGCTCGGGGTCTTTCTCTCCCGCCGCCTCCGCCAGCCTGATGGCTAGCTGCGCGGCGACATCGTTCGCCAGCCCGCGCACCCGCGCCACGATCGCATCCGAGAACATCGCGCGATCCTCGCACCCGATGATATGGCGCAGCACGACGCCGCGCGCTCCCAGCACCCGATCTCCGCGCTTCAGTTCGGAGCGCATGGCGGAGGCAATTCCGCCGGTCTTTTCCAGTTCGCCCATGGGCTTGGCTTATCACCGTGTGGTTAAGGGCGCGTTAGTTTCGTACGAGCCGTTCCCGTTTGGAACGTAAGGGCAATCCACACCAGCGCAATGGCTCCTGCGAGGAGCATCGAAAGCATTATCGGACCCCCCCAGATGGCCGATAGCGCAAGCGCCAGGCACAGCAGGAACCGGTCATCGAGCCAAGGGCGAATCGGGGCATAGGGCAGTTCCGCCGCAGCCAGGCGCAGCAGCGCCACCGCCATGAAGGCCGCGAACCAGGCAGGAGGCCGTGCCAGGCCCGGCCCGCCGTTCACGGCCATCACCGCCACCATGACGCAGTCGAACGCCAGGAACAGCACCGGCCCGATATCGCGGCCGCGCGGGCGCATGCGGGTCTGGCGGCGCACCGCCTGCAGCACCCGGTGTCCGCGCAGGACCATCCAGCTCAGCCCCATGAACAGAAACGCGAGCCAGCCGAGCTGAACCGCGGTGGCCGCCAGCGCCGCACCGACCAACAGCATGCCGACCGCGGCCAGCAGCACGTCGCCGTGATCCTGCTCCAGCAGCCGTGCGCCGAATTGCTGGGCCGCGCGCGCGGCGATCTTGGTGCCGACCGTCTGGCCGCTCGCCTCCGCTATGGTGGCGGCGAGTCGGCGCTTTTCCGCCGCCTGGGCATCCGCGTCGCTGCGAATCAATGCCCATCGGCCATCCGATAGCGCAGCCACGTCGACGGGATGCGCCTGAAGCCGGGTCATCAGGGCGATCCGCAGCAGGGAGGACGCGATGTCGCAGTCGCGCGGCAATTCGCGCAGCCGTTCCGCCAGCGATCCGGGCACGACCATCAGCCCCGCCCAGGCATGTTCGGCGTCGATCCGCTCGAACCCGGCGGCCAGCCCCTGCTCCACCGGCAGGGTCGCCACGCCGCGCCCGCTGCTGAGGTCCAGCGCCAGCGACGCGTCGGCCATCAGCGAATCGCCGAAAACCAGCAGTTCGTCGGCTGCCGTCACCTCGCCGCAAAAGGCGGGCGCGTCGCGCACGATCTTGGCCGGTAGTCCCGCAACCCGCGCGGCGCCCAGCATCATTTCCACGCGCTCGTCACCCGGATCGCCCAGCACCAGCACGCGCTTGGCCCCAGCGGCGGCCGCGATTTCAAGCTGGTGACGCGCGACCGGCTCTCCGGCAATGCGCAGCGAGGCCGACGGACGGGTGCCGCCTTCCACCGGTTCCAGCATTGAAATGACTGCTATGCGCAAGGACCATACCCGTTAGTGCACCGCCTGCGTCGCGGCGAGCTGTGCCCCTCATGCGGCGGAAAAGCGCCCTTGCGCAAGATGGGCTGCGCGATCTGTGCAAAGGCCGGCGCCGAACCGCGTGTTCGGGCCGCGATCTGTCAACGGTTTATCCACCGTATCCTGCCGCGTGGCACCCCTGAAAATGACGCTTATGGGCCTGTAACGATCCGGGTTCTGTGCTAGGCCATGACGCTCAGGATCGGGACGGGTGAATACCATGAACAGACGGCGCAATATCATCCGCTTGGGACAGGAAGACCAGGGGGATACCCTTGAGCCGGGCGAATCCGGCGAGCTGGGCCGCCAAGACGCGCGTGCCCCTGCCGAAAACCACGCCGAACCTTCGCATTACGAGCTGACCGACGACATGGCCTATGCCGACTCCGCTTTCGAGGCGGACGCACCGCGCCGCGCGGGCTGGATCATTCCCGTGCTGGCCGCAACCGCGCTGGCGGCGTGGACCGTGTTCTTCGCCTTCGCGCAATTCGTGGGCGGCGCCGTTCCGACCGACTTTGCCGCGTGGGCCGCGCTGATCGCGCAATGGTCGATGCCGGCCGCGCTGATCGTCGCCTTGTGGATGCTGGCCCTGCGCCACAGCCGGGCTGAGGCTGGCCGGTTCGCCGACGCCGCCGCGTCGCTGCGCAACGAATCGGTCGCGCTGGAAGAGCGTCTGGGCAAGGTGAATGCAGAGCTGTCGATCGCGCGCGAATTCCTGACCGCGCAGGGCCGCGACCTCGAATCGCTGGGCCGCATCGCCAGCGAGCGTCTGTCGGAAAATGCCGGGCGTTTGCAGGAGCTTATCACCGATAACGGGGAACAGGTCGATCGCCTGCACGGCGTGTCGGGCGCGGCTCTCGACAATATGGAAAAGCTGCGCGGGCAATTGCCGGTGCTGACCAACGCTGCGCGCGACCTGGTCAATTCGATCGGACAGGCGGGCGAAGGCGCGCATGGCCAGATCAACCGCCTTACCGAAGGGTTCGGCAGGCTGGGCCAGGCGGGCGAGGCATCGACGCTGAAGGTGGACGAGATGCGCGCGCGAGTGAACGAGGCGCTGGCCGAGTTCGAGCGCTGCGCCGACCAGCTTGGATCGATCGCGTCGGACCGTTTTGCCGCGCTGGATGCCGAGGGTTCCGCCCTGCGCGAGCGCCTGGACCGGCAGGAGATCGAGGCACTGGCGGCGGTGCGCGAACGCGCCGAGGCCATGGAGCGTATCCTGGACCAGGCCCGCAATCGCCTGGCGGAAGTCGAGATCGAGGCCGTGGATGCCCTGCAGGAGCGCCTGGCGAAACTGGAACACGAAAGCGGCGACATCGCAGGCCGCATCGCCCGCGGCGAGACCGAGGCGCTGGACCGCCTGCGCGAGCAACTGGCCGACCTGGGCCGTGAGGCAGATACGCTGTTCGCGGGCTTCGACGGATCGGGCGCAGGCGCGATCAACAGCTGGCGCGGCCGCCTGAGCGCGGTCAACGACGAGGCCGACGCACTGATGGAGCGCTTTGCCGAAGTGGGCGCCGAGGCGATCGCCGCGTGGCGCGAACGCATGGCCGAAGGTGGCCGCGAGGCTGCGACGATGTTCTCCGGCCTCGACCGCAAGAGCGAGGAAACGCTGGAAACGGTCGGGTCGCGGGTCTCGATGCTGTCGCTGGAAATCGGGCGCCTGCACGGCGAACTGCTCCAACATGGCGAGACGCTGGAGACCGAGATCGCGGGCCGGGTCGACCGCAGCGAGGCAGCGACGCGCGCGCTGTCCGATCGCCTGCGCGCCGGGCTGGAGGCGCTGGACGGCGAGATCGAGCAGCGCCGCCAGAAGGGCGAGGCCGCTGGCCGCAACCTGACCGAGGCGCTTGCCACCCAGCTTGACGAAGTCGACGGCCGGATCGAGGAACGCCGCCTGAGCTATATCGCTGCGCAGCGCGAATTCGGCGACGCGGTCACGGGCCAGCTCGACGATTTCGACGCCCGCATCGAACAGCGCCGCCAGGCCTATCACGACGTGCAGCGCGAATTCGGCGAGGCCATCGCGCAGCAGTTCGTCGCGATCGAGCAAGGGTTCGAAGAACGCCGCCTGCGCCAGCTGGCAGCGGGCCGCGAAATGACCGAGGCCGCGGCGGAGCATCTCGACGCCATCGACCGCAGCTTTGAGGAACGGCGCGAGGCGCGCATCGCCGCCGGGCAGGAAAGCCTGGCCCTGCTCGACGCGCAGCTGGCCGAGATCGACGGCGAACTGGACGAGCGCCGCCGCCGCCAGCAGGCGACCAGCGAATCGCTGGCCCGCCATGCCGAGATCATCTCGGGCCGGATCGCCGATTTCGGCAAGCGCATGCAGCAGGTTGCCGAGAGCGGTCGCGAAGCCGAATCGCTGGTGGGCGACAGCCTGACCACGCTGGCCGCCAAGCTGACCGAGAGCCGCGAGGCGCTGTCGGGCACCGACAAGGCGGTCCTGGCGCTGACGGACAATTCGGTGCGGCTGCTCGAACTGATCGAGGCCAGTTCGCGTCACACCCGTGAGGCTCTGCCCGCCTCGCTGGACGAGGCCGAGACGCGCCTGACGTCGGTTGCCGACCGCATGGAGGGGCTGCGCGCTGCGCTGGGCGAAGCGGGCGAGAACAGCAAGACGCTCGACGGAGCGGTCGAGGCGGCGCGGAACAGCACGCGTGCGGCCATTGCCGAGCTTGAGCAATTGCACGACCACCTGAAGGAGCGCGGCAGCGAGCACGCGGCACAGATCGCCGATCTGCGCGACACGCTGGCCCTGGCCCGAACCGACAGCGAAGCCATGGCCGAGGCTGCCGAGGCCACGCTGGGCGGTGCCATCAGCCGCCTGGCCGAAGCAAGCCGCGAGGCCGTCGCCAATATCGAGGGAACCTCGTCCGACGCGGTGCGCGCCATTGCCGAGAAGCTTGCGCATGACAGCGGAATCGTGGTGAGCGAAGCGCTTCAGAACAGCACGAAGGACGCTCTGGAGACGCTGGACGCCGCGGTGTCACGCGCGACCAGCGCCGCCCGCGATGCGGCCGGAGAGCTGGAAGAACACCTAAACCGCGTGAACGAGATTACCGGTCACCTGGAATACCGCGTGGCCGAAGCGCGCCGCCGGGCCGAAGAAGACATCGACGACCATTTCGCGCGCCGCGTGACGCAGATCACCGAATCGCTGAACTCGACCGCGATCGACATCGACAAGGTGCTGTCCGCCGATGTCAGCGACAGCGCGTGGCAGGCCTATCTGAAGGGCGAGCGCGGCATCTTTACCCGCCGCGCGGTGCGCCTGATCGACAGCGCCGATGCGCGCCTGATCGTCGAGCATTTCGAAGCCGACAGCGAGTTCCGCGAACACGTCAATCGCTACATCCACGACTTCGAGGCGATGCTGCGCAACCTGCTGGCCACGCGCGAAGGCAATTCGCTAGCCGTGACCGTGCTGTCGAGCGACATGGGCAAGCTCTATGTCGCGCTGGCCCAGTCGATCGAGCGGCTGCGCAGGTAAGGGGTTTGGGGCGGGAACGGCGGGGTCCGCCCTTCCCGGCCCACGGAGCCTACTTGGCGGGTTCCGCGGTGGTCAGCGCCTGTTCCGCCTCCAGATCGGGCGGCGCGGGGAAGAAGTCGATGTCCTCCGCGGTGATCCAGCCCTTCTCGTAATTCACGTAGAACAGCACGAACAGCACGGCGGCCAGCAGGGTCGTGCGCCCGACGATACGCCAGGGCCGGAAATTGACCGGCGCGCTGTCGGCATGACCCGCGTCCGGCACCGTGCCCATGTCATGGTGCGTCCTGATGCCGAAAGGCATCACGATGAAGGCGCTGAAGATCCACAACAGGAAGTAGATCGCGATTCCGGAAGTCCACTGCATGGACGCGGGATTAGGCCTAGCCCGCGTCCATCGCAAGCACCGCGACCTGCGGGTTCTTGCCTGACCAGCGCCGCGCCGCACGCCGCGCGGCAAGCCTTGCGGCTTCCTGCACCGCGTCGGGATCGCGTGCGCGCCCCTTCAGCCGGGCAATCGCCGTGGCGACGTCACTTTTTGCCTCGTCGAGGAAATCGTCCATGTCCTCCACCAGCGGCAGGCCGATGGCGTTGATCAGCACCTCGCCCTTCGATCCGGAAGGCGGCAGGACCACGGTGATGTGCCCGTTATGCGCAAGGCGCCGACGTTCGACGATCGATTCGCCGTCGGCGGGGACGATGATGTCGCCATCGAGCACGAGCCGTCCGGCCCTGCTCTCTCCGATCTTGCCGGGCTTGCCGGGAGCGAGGCGAATGATGTCGCCGTTCTTCTGGACCACCTGCTTCGGAATACCGGCCTTTGCACCGACACGGGCCTGCTCGGCCATGTGCCGCATCTCGCCGTGAACGGGCACCAGGATCTCGGGCCGGATCCAGCCGTAGAGCGCCTCGAGCTCCGGACGGCCTGGGTGGCCGGACACGTGGATCAGTTCCTGCCGGTCGGTGACCATGTCGATCCCGCGCGACGCGAGCTGGTTCATGA
>JAPYSD010000497.1 GCA_029936705.1 Croceicoccus sp.
CTTCTGGCCGACGGCGACATAGATGCAATAGAGCTTCTTGCTCTCGTCGTCGCCCGCGTTGACTTCCTTCTGGTTGATGAAGGTGTCGATGGCGACGGCGGTCTTGCCGGTCTGGCGGTCGCCGATGATCAGCTCGCGCTGGCCGCGGCCGACGGGAACGAGGGCGTCGACGGCCTTGAGGCCGGTCTGCACGGGTTCGTGCACCGACTTGCGCGGGATGATGCCCGGGGCCTTCACCTCGACGCGCGAACGCTTGTCGGCGACGATCGGCCCCTTGCCGTCGATCGGGTTGCCCAGTGCGTCGACCACGCGGCCCAGCAGGCCGCGGCCCACGGGAACGTCCACGATGGTGCCGGTGCGCTTGACCTGGTCGCCTTCCTTGATGGCGGCGTCCGAGCCGAAGATCACGACGCCGACATTGTCGGCCTCGAGGTTCAGGGCCATGCCCTGGGTGCCGTCGGAGAATTCGACCATCTCGCCGGCCTGGACCTTGTCGAGGCCGTGGATGCGGGCGATGCCGTCACCCACCGAGAGGACGGAACCGACCTCGCTCACCTGCGCTTCGGTGCCGAAGCTGGCAATCTGGTCCTTGATGACCTTCGAGATTTCTGCGGCGCGGATTTCCATGTTCTAAGTGCCTTTTCCTAAGGACCCCCCGTTCAAGCGAACAGGTGAGGTCAGCCCTTCATGGCCTGGGCAAGAGAGTTGAGACGGGTGCGGATCGAGCTGTCGATCTGGCGGCTGCCGATCTTGACGATCAGCCCGCCAAGGATCGACGGATCGACCTCGGTACGGATCTTTACATCGCGGCCTTCGCGCGCGGTCAGTTTCTGCGTCAGCGCGGCGACCTGCGAATCGTCCAGCGCGTGCGCGCTGGTGACGTCGGCGGTCACTTCGCCGCGCTGGGCGGCGGCGATGGCGGCAAAGGCGCGGATCATGCCGGGCAGGCTGGCCAGCCGGCGGTTCTTCGCCAGCACGCCCAGGAAATTCTTGGTCAGCGGCGCAAGGTGCAGGTAATCGGCCAGGCCCGCCATCGCGGCGCCCGCCTGCTTGCGGCCGATCTCCGGGTCCTTCAGCAACGCGGCGAGGTCGCGCGATTCGGCAATCGCCGCGCGCAGCTTCTCGAGGTCGCCCTCGACCGCAGTAACCTGGTTCTCGTCCACTGCCAGTTCAAACAGTGCCGAGGCGTAGCGCCCCGCTAGACTGGCCGTGATGCCGCCCGTATTCTCCACGCTTGTCCTGTCCTCATGCATGCCGTGAAAACGGCCAAACCCCCGAAACGCACCGACCGGCCCGAATGAACCTGCCGAATTGGCGCCACCTGATCGTCGTGTAGCGCAAATGCCCGGCCCGCGGGAGGCGTCCGTCACGGCGGCGCGCCTAGCAATGAAACCGCGGTATGACAACCGGCGCGCGCGGTGTTTTGCGGGGTAGCGCTATCTTTGCACGGTGCCGTTTGCGCGCCGCGCACCGATTCGGCGCGATTCAGCCGTTTTCGCCGCCAGGACCGTCCACCGCGCTGGCCGCCGCCTCGTTCGCCGGGGCGATTTCGCCCGGTTCGCAGCTATAGACCAGCCGCTCGTTCGGGGTCTCGGGCAGCAACTGGCGAATCGCCTGCTGCTGGTCGCCCAGGTCGCGCGCTGCGTCCTCGCCCGCGTCGCAGGCGGGTGCCTGATAGGATGCCCGCGCCTCGCGCGCGGCGCTCATGGTGTTGAGGTCGAGGAAATAGCGATCGGTGCGCAGCATGCGGGTGGCGGGATCGTAGCGCGAGACCGATACGGTCTGCTCGTTCCCCGGTACCATCACGCGCGTCCAGCCATCGGACGAGATGCCGTACTGGGTCCGCCCGTTGACGCAGCCGTCCTCGCTCCACTGCAGGTCGATGTCGTTGCTGCTCGACACGGTGACGCGGCTGCGGTCGGGCAGGAAGCGGCAGACAAAGCGCCCGCGGTCCACGCTGGGCGCGGGCAGCTTCGTCTCGCCCCGGCGGGTCAGCACGCTGCGCTGCGCCTCGTCCCCGCGGGTGACGATGTCGCTGACCGACGGGCGGGCGATCCACGCGGCCAGCGCCGCCAGCAGCGAGAAGCCCGCGAAGGCGCCTGCCGCCACGGCCTGCTCGCGCCGCCGGTTGTCGAGCAGGTAGATCCCGCCAAGCCCGCCCACCATGGCCAGCACGACCATCAGCCCGGCAAGTCCCATCAGCGTCTCGCGCTCGTCGATGGCTTCCAGCTCGGCCATGCGCGCGGCCTTTTCCGCGGCCAGGCTGCGCTCGTTCGCGGCGGCGGCCAGCCGCGCGCGCTGCTCCGCTTCCTCGCGCAGCGAGCGGGCGGCTTCCTCGGCATCCAGGTCGGCGAGCGAGCGGCACGCGGTCGCGCTGGTGCGCGCGGTCACGCCCGCGGCACGCAGGAAGGGCGCGAGTTCGCGCATCGATACCGCGAAGTAGAATTCCGAATCGCTGCCGTTGTCGCTGATCGTGCCAAAGGCGTTGACGCCCACGACGCGGCCGCAGGGATCAAGCAGCGGGCCGCCCGAATTGCCGACGCCGATGGCCGCGGTATGCAGGATCGTGTCGTAATCGGCCGAGGTGCGCCCGGCGGACACCTGACCGCGCGTTTTTACCGGCGCCTGCGGCGAGACGAGGCCGTTGAGGCCCAGCCCCAGCGCCTGGTCGACATTGGCGGGATAGCCGACGGCATAGACGTCCTGCCCGTCCTCCACCCGCCCGGAATAGAGCGTGGCGACGGGCAGCGAGGCATCCTCGGTCAGTTCGACCAGCGCGAGGTCGACATCCCCCGCCACGCGCACGATGCGCGCGAAATAGCCGGTGCGCCCCTGCGCGGGCACGATGCCCAGCCGCAGCCGGTCATCCTCCATCAGCGGGGCGAGGACATGGGCGTTGGTCACGATAAGCTTGGGCGTGACGGCAAAGCCGGTGCCGTGGCCGATCACGTCATAGCCCGACGAATCGCGCATCACGATCACCACGCGCACGACCGACCGCGCAGCGGCATTGATGTCGGCGGTATCGGCGCGCGCGGGCGCCGCGCCGCCCAGCAG
>JAPYSD010000021.1 GCA_029936705.1 Croceicoccus sp.
TGTCTGGACCCCGCTGGTCGAGGACCAGATCCCCGACACGATGAAGGCGCGCGGCATGACGCGCGAGCAGGTGATCAACGACGTGCTGCTGGAGCGCGAGCCGACCAAGAAATTCTCCACCGCCGAGGACATCGCCGCGGTCGCGCTGTTCCTGTGCGGCAAGGCGGCGGACAATATCACCGGGACCAATATCTCGGTCGATGGCGGCTGGACTGCGCAATAGGGCGCGCGCGGGCAACAAACCGCGCATCGCACCCCCGTTTCGCGGCCGGTTCGTTCACTGCCGCCGGGGGTGCAATAAATGCACCAGAGCCCTCTAGCGGAAGGGGGGGCATCTGGTTACATGGGCCGCCACGATTCTCCCCTCACCCATTCATGAAGGCAGGCAAGTCCCGTGGCGAACCGCATCACATCCGAAATCCCCATGGGGCTGACCTTTGACGACGTGCTGCTGCGTCCGGCGGAATCGAACATCGTGCCCAGCATGGCCGACACACGGACGCGGATCACGCGCGACATCGCGCTGAACATCCCCATCCTGTCGAGCGCGATGGACACGGTGACCGAGGCCGAGATGGCCATCGTGATGGCGCAGATGGGCGGCATGGGCGTGCTGCACCGCAACCTCACCATCGACGAGCAATGCGCCGCGGTGCGCCAGGTCAAGCGGTTCGAGAGCGGCATGGTGGTGAACCCCATCACCATCGCGCCCGAGGCCACGCTGGGCGAGGCGCGCGCGATCATGCAGGCGAACCGCATCTCGGGCATTCCGGTGGTCGAGGGGTCGGGCCGGCTGGTCGGTATCCTGACCAACCGCGACGTGCGCTTTGCCGCGAACGACGCGCAGCCGGTGAAGGAGCTGATGACGGCGGACGACCTTGCCACCGTCAGCGCCGACATCGGGCAGGAGGAAGCGCGCCGCCTGCTCCACCAGCGCCGGATCGAGAAGCTGCTGGTGGTCGACGAGGGTTATCACTGCATCGGGCTGATCACGGTCAAGGACATCGAGAAGGCCGTGACCTTCCCCGATTCCACCAAGGACAGCGCGGGCCGCCTGCGCGTGGCGGCGGCCTCTACCGTGGGCGACAAGGGCTTTGCCCGGACCGAGGCGCTGGTCGACGCGGGCGTCGACGTGGTCGTGATCGACACCGCGCATGGCCATAACAAGGACGTGTCCGCCGCGGTCGAGCGGGTGAAGAAGCTGTCGAACAGCGTGCAGGTGATCGCCGGAAACGTCGCCACGGCCGAAGCGACGCGCGCGCTGATCGGTGCGGGCGCGGACGGGATCAAGGTGGGCATCGGCCCCGGTTCGATCTGCACCACGCGCATCGTCGCGGGCGTGGGCGTGCCGCAGCTGACTGCCGTGATGGAAAGCGCCGAGGAAGCGATGAAGAGCGACGTGCCGGTGATCGCCGACGGCGGCATCCGGTCGTCGGGCGACGCGGCCAAGGCGATCGCGGCGGGCGCGTCGACGATCATGGTCGGATCGATGCTGGCCGGGACCGAGGAAGCGCCGGGCGAGACGTTCCTGTACCAGGGCCGCGCCTACAAGAGCTATCGCGGGATGGGCAGCGTGGGCGCGATGGCGCGCGGCAGCGCCGACCGCTATTTCCAGCAGGACATCAAGGACCAGATGAAGCTGGTGCCCGAAGGTATCGAGGGGCAGGTCCCCTACAAGGGACCGGCCAAGGACGTCGTCCACCAGCTGGTCGGCGGGATCAAGGCGGCGATGGGCTATACCGGCTGCGGCGACATTCCCGCCATGCGGCAGAAGGCCGAATTCATCCGCATCACCAATGCGGGGCTGTCGGAAAGCCATGTCCACGACGTGACCATCACGCGCGAGGCGCCCAACTATCAGGGCCGCTGAGGCCGCGATGGGCTGGGAGGCCCGCCTCGCGTCGGTTTTCGGACTGAACGATGCGGGCTGGGATCGCCACGCCAATCCGTGGAGCGGGTGGAGCCGCCTCGTTACCGGCTGGCCGGTGATCATCGCGGTGGGATGGAGCCGGGTCTGGATCGGCTGGTGGGCGGTGCCGGTGGCGCTGCTGGCCGCGTTCTGGCTGTGGCGCAACCCGCTCAGCTTTCCTCCCGCGCGCGACGACAGCCATTGGATGAGCCGCGCGGTCTGGGGCGAGCGGCTGTGGATCCGCCGCGCCGAAAAGAATGGTGGGGGCCTGGCCGAGGCGGGGCTGGCGGTGTGGAAGTTTCATGGCTGGAACGTGCTGGCAGCAATGGGGGCGGTGGTCGCCATCTACGGGATCGTGGTGCTTGACGTGATCGCGTGTTTTTCGGGCGCACTGGCCAGCTTCTTCGCCAAGATCGGTTTCATCGCGCGGTGCGAGACATTGTACCGCCGCGCGGTCGCGGTGCATCCCGACTGGCGGCGCGGCAAGGCTGTGGAGGGCGCGGATATGGGAAGGGAACGGGCATGACGCCTGCTGCAAGGGTTCAGGCCGCCATCGAATTGCTGGACGGCATCATCACCGCCGCGCGCGAGGGCGGGGCGCCTGCCGACCGCGTGGTGGCAGACGGGCTGCGCGCGCGCCGCTATGCCGGGTCGAAGGACCGCCGGGCGATCCGCGAGCTGGTCTATGGCGCGATCCGCGCCTGCGGACCGGTGCCCGCGCATGGCCGGGCCGCGATGCTGCGGCTGGCGGCGGTGCAGCCCGAACTGGCCGCCCTGTTCGACGGATCGCCCTATGGCCCGCCGGTCATCGGCGCGGACGAGCAGCCTGCGCAAGGCGGCGTCGCGCCCGATTGGCTCGCCGAGCGGCTGGCCGCATCGGGCATCGCGGACGCCGAGGCCGCGGCCCTGCTGGACCGGGCGCCGCTCGACATCCGGGTCAATACTCTGAAGGCATCGCGCGATGCGCTGGAATTGCCGGTGGCGGGTGAGCCGCTGGCCGCCCCCAACGGCCTGCGCCTGCCCGCGGGCACCCCGGTCGAGGGGTGGGACGCCTATGCGCAAGGCTTGGTCGAGGTGCAGGACGGCGGCAGCCAGCTGGCCTGCCTGGCGGTGGATGCACAGCCGGGCGAGACGGTGATCGATTTGTGCGCGGGCGCGGGCGGCAAGACGCTGGCGCTGGCCGCCGCGATGGAGAATGCGGGCGCGCTGGTCGCCTGCGACACCGACCGCCGGCGGCTGGGCAACCTGCGTCCGCGTGCGGAGCGGGCAGACGTGGGCATCATTACCGAGATCCTGCTGAACCCGGGGCGCGAGATGGAGGCGCTGGACGACTGGCGCGGCAAGGTGGACGCGGTGCTGGTCGATGCGCCGTGCAGCGGCACCGGCACATGGCGGCGCAATCCCGAATCGCGCTGGCGGATCAGTCCGCAGGAGATCGAGCGGCTGTCGCAGTTGCAGTTCCGCCTGCTGGACATGGCGGCGGGCCTGCTGCGCCCCGGCGGGCGGCTGGTCTATGTCGTCTGCTCGCTGCTGGACGAGGAAGGCGCGGGGCTTTTCGATTCCTTTACAGCCGCTTGCCCCGACATGCGGGCCGAACCGGTGGCATTCGCCGGGTGTCCCAGGGGGCAGGGCGTGCGGCTGACGCCGTACCGCGACGGCACGGACGGATTTTTCTTCGCGCGGGCGGCAAAGGTCTGATACCCTGATCGCCTATGGCTGACGTCTCGGCAAGATCCGGCCCGCCAGCGGCACGACACGCACCGCCGCGTGCGGAACCGGGGCCGCCGGACGGCAGTTACGGGATCATGCCCCCATCGCGGGGCTCCACGCCTATGGAGCTTTTGATGCGCTATTCGCCCCTTGCCCTTGTCCTGTCCCTTGCCGTTGCCGTCACGGCCAGCACGGGTTTCGGGCAGGTGCCGCAAACCGACGATCCGCGCGTGACGGAGCTTCTCTCGATGGGCCGCGCCGCGATGGCGTCGGGCCATGCCGATGCCGCGACCGACCGGTTCGAGGCGGCGCTGGTGCTCGACCCCGGCTATGCGCCGACCTATCTGGAATTGGCCGAGGCTGCGCGCATGCGCGGCATGCAGGGCCAGGCGATCCATTATTACCGCGAGGCGCAGACCCGCGATCCGGGCAATCTGCAGGCCATCGCGGGCGAAGGCGCGGCCATGGCCGAAAAGGGCGCGACTGCCAAGGCGGAGCAGAACCTGGCCAAGCTGCAGAGCCTGTGCGGCACCAATTGCGTCGAGGCGAGCGAACTGGCCGCCGTGATCGCGCGCGGACCGCTGCCCGAGGTGAAGTCGGCGGAGGCTAACACGCCCGACGCCATCGGCCCCGAGTCCATGGGCAGGCCAGCGACCGAGCAGAACTGACCTAGGCCGCCTGCTCGGCAGCCGTCAGATCAGGTCGCGGAACTCCGCCAGCACCTGCTCGTACACCGGGCGCTTGAACGGGATGATCAGTTCGGGCAGCAGCCCGGGTTCGATCCAGCGATATTCCTGGAATTCCGCCGGGTCGTGCGCGGCGAGGTCGATGTCCGCATCCTCGCCGTTGAAGCGCATCAGGAACCAGCTTTGCCGCTGGCCGATATAGCGCCCGCCCCACAGCTTGCCGTGCAGGTGCGGCGGCAATTCGTAGAACAGTTCCTCGCGCGTGGTGGCGACCAGTTCCACATGATGGCGCGCGATGCCCGTTTCCTCGTGCAGTTCGCGGTAGGCGGCCTCGTGCATGTCCTCGCCGGGATCGACGCCGCCCTGCGGCATCTGCCACCAGTCGCCTTCCTTGGTGTCGATCCGCTTGCCCACGAACACCCGCCCCAGCCCGTTCACGATCATCATCCCGGCGCAGGGGCGGAACTTCGACGGATCGCGGTCGGTACGGGAAGGTGAGGTCATGGCGAGGCGGTTCCGCTGGGCTGGCAGGGTGGCGATGTGGTGCAGGCCAGATAGGCTCTTGCGCAAGCGCCCTGATATGGCGCAGCTTGCCGGGATACAAAGTATTTCTCGATTGTAACCACCTCGGGGCCTCCCTAGTTCGAATGCACAAGAGGCGTTCCCGGACAGATTCTTCGCAAGGCAGGACGGCCGCATGCGGAAAGGGCTGAAGGTAGAAGGCCAAAGGTAGAGGGCCAAAGGAAGAGGGCCAAAGGAAGGGTACGCGATGGCAGAAACTGGCAGTCCCGCACCGGCTCGCGAAGCCGTAACCGTTCGCTTCGCCGGAGATTCGGGCGACGGGATGCAGCTGACGGGCGGGCAGTTCACGCTTTCCACCGCGCTGGCGGGCAACGACCTGGCGACCTTTCCCGACTTTCCCGCCGAGATCCGCGCCCCGCAGGGCACCCTGTTCGGGGTTTCCGCCTTCCAGATCAATTTCGGATCGACCGCGATCGAGACCGCGGGCGACGCGCCCGACGTGCTGGTCGCGATGAACCCCGCCGCGCTGAAGGTGAACCTGTCGGCGCTGAAGCCCGGCGGGCTGATCATCGCCGACAGCGGCGAGTTTTCGAAGCGGAACCTGGAAAAGGCGAAATACGACGAGAACCCGCTGGAAGACGGCAGCCTGGCGAAATGGGACCTGATGGCGTTCGACATCAGCGCGCAGACACTGGAAGCCGTGAAGCCCTTCGGCCTTGGCAACAAGGAGGCCCTGCGCTGCAAGAACATGTGGACGCTGGGGCTTGCGCTGTGGATGTTCGACCGTCCGCGCGGGCCGATCCATGACTGGCTGAACGCGAAATTCGCCAAGGCTCCCGACATCGCCGCCGCCAATATCGCCGCGCTGGATGCGGGGCACGCCTTTGGCGAGACGGCGGAAATTTCCGGGCCGCTGCAGCAGGTCCATGTCGACCCGGTGGAGAGCGAGCCAGGCCTCTATCGCACCATCACCGGGGCGGAGAGCGTGTCGCTGGGCTTGGTCGCGGGCGCGCAGCTGGCCGAATTGCCGATGTTCTTCGGCGGCTATCCGATCACGCCCGCATCGGCGATCCTGCATCACCTGGCGCGGCTGCGCGAATTCGACGTGACGACGTTCCAGGCCGAGGACGAGATCGCCGCGATCTGCGCCGCCATCGGCGCGAGCTATGCGGGCCACCTGGGCGTCACCAGCTCGTCTGGGCCGGGCATCGCGCTCAAGGGCGAGGCGATGGGCCTTGCCATCATGACCGAGTTGCCGCTGGTGATCGTCAATTCGCAGCGCGGCGGTCCGTCGACCGGCCTGCCGACCAAGACCGAGCAGTCCGACCTCTACCAGGCGGTCTATGGCCGCAACGGCGATGCGCCCATGCCCGTCGTCGCCGCCCGCAGCCCCGCCGACGCGTTCGAGTGCGCGATCGAGGCGTGCCGCATCGCGGTGCAGTACATGACGCCGGTAATGCTGCTGACCGACGGCTATATCGCCAATGCGGCCGAGCCGTGGAAGGTGCCCGATCCGGCGGCCTACGAGCCGTTCCCGGTGCAGTTCATGACCGAGAAGGATGGCGAGGAGCTGCTGCCCTACAAGCGGGACGAGACCGGAAAACGCCCGTGGATCAAGCCCGGCACCCCCGGCCTGATGCACCGCATCGGCGGGATCGAGAAGGACGCGCTGACGGGCAATATCTCGTACGATCCGGCGAACCACCAGGCGATGACCGATGCGCGCAAGGCCAAGATCGACGGCGTGTCGGTGCCGGAGCAGGCGGTGTGCCTTGGCAATGATAGCGGCAAGTTGGTGCTGGTCGGCTGGGGCAGCACCTATGGCCCGATCCACCAGGCGGTGCGCCGCGCGCGGAGGCGCGGGCTGGACGTCAGCCACGTCCATGTCCGCCACGTCTGGCCGCTGCCGGCAAACCTGGGCCCGCTGCTGAAAGCGTTCGACAAGGTGCTGGTGCCCGAGATGAACACCGGCCAGTTCAAGACCGTGCTGCGCGACCAGTTCCTGGTCGATGCGCAGCCGCTGACCAAGACCAGCGGCCAGCCCTTTGCCATCGCCGAGATCGAGGATGCGATCTGCGACGCGCTGGGCGAACCGCGGCCCAGCCAGATCGGCGGCGAGGTCGAAGTGAACGACACCCAGCTCCCGACTCCCGAATCGGTCGAGCAGTAAGGATCCGCCTGATGAACGAACTGACCAAGATCGAAACGACGCTCAAGGACTGGGAAACCGACCAGGAAGTGCGCTGGTGCCCCGGCTGCGGGGACTATGCGATCCTGAAGGCGGTGCAGCGCACCCTGCCGCAGATCGGCGCCGACCCGGCCAAGACCGTGTTCGTCAGCGGGATCGGCTGTTCCAGCCGCTTTCCCTATTACGTCGAAAGCTATGGGTTCCACACGATCCATGGCCGCGCGCCCGCATTCGTCACGGGCATCAAGCTGGCCAATCCCGAACTCGACATCTGGATGGTGACGGGCGACGGCGACGGCATGTCGATCGGCGGCAACCACACCATGCACCTGCTGCGCCGTAACGTGGATTGCCAGGTCCTGCTGTTCAACAACGAGATCTACGGCCTGACCAAGGGGCAGTATTCGCCCACCAGCCGCCGCGGCACCACCAGCCCGACCAGCCCCGGCGGCAGCGTCGACCGGCCCGCCAACCCCTGCGCATTCGCGTTGGGATCGGGGGCGCGTTTCGTGGCGCGCGGCTATGACGTGTCCAAGGACCTGGGCGACGTGCTGGTCGCCGCGCATGCGCACAAGGGCGCGGCCTTCATCGAAATCTTCCAGAACTGCATCGTCTATAACAAGGACGTGTTCGACGATTTCACGCAGAAGAAGGTCGCCGCCGAAACGCAGGTATGGGCGATCCACGGCGAGCCGTTGGTGTTCGGCGCGGGCAAGGACAAGGTGCCGACCAAGGGGCTGGCGCTCGATACCAATGCCATGGCGCTGAAGATTGTCGACATTACCGACGGCGACTGGGAAGCGGCGGGGGTGATGGTCCACGACCAGACCAACCGCAGCCTTGCGCACATGCTGGTCGAGCTGGAATTCGGCCCGTTCCCGATGGTGCTGGGGGTTATCTACGACGATCCGCGTCCTACCTATGACGCGGCCATCGCCGAGCAGATGCAGGCCGCCCGCTCCAAGGGGAAGGGCGATCTGGCAGGACTGCTGGCGAAGGGCCAGACCTGGACCGTTTCAGGCACAGCACAGGACCCCATCTAGACCATGTCGATCCTTTTCACCCCGTTCACGCTGCGGGGTCTGACGATCCCCAACCGCATCGCCATGGCGCCGATGACGCGCAATTTCTCGCCCGGCGGGGTGCCGGGGGCGGACGTGGCCGAATATTATCGCCGCCGCGCCGAGGGCGGCGTCGGGCTGATCATTTCCGAGGGCACGGTGGTGAACCGGCCCGAGGCGCGCAACGACCAGGGCATTCCCTTCTTCCACGGCAAGGACGCGCTGGCCGGCTGGAGCAAGGTCGTCGATGCCGTGCACGGCGAAGGCGGGCTGTTCGCGCCGCAGATCTGGCACACCGGCCTGGTGCGCGAGCAGTTTCCCGACAAGCCGCGCCCCTCGACGCCCGAGGGGCCGTCGGGCCTCTACCGCCCTGGCGAGCCATACGGCCAGGCGATGAGCGAGAAGGACGTGATCGACACCATCGCGGCCTTTGTCGAATCGGCGCGCGCCGCGGCGCAGATGGGCTGCGACGCGGTGGAGCTGCACGGCGCGCATGGCTATCTGATCGACCAGTTCTTCTGGGCAGGCACCAACCAGCGCAGCGACGCGTGGGGCGGGCCCGCGCTGGCCGACCGCACGAAATTCGCAGCCGAGATTGTGCATGCCGTGCGCGAGGCGATCGGCGATACGCCGCTGATCCTGCGCATCAGCCAGTGGAACCAGCAGGACTATACCCGCCGCCTGGCGCCGACGCCTGCCGAGCTGGAGGCGTGGACCCGGCCGCTGATCGATGCGGGCGCGGACATGCTGCATTGTTCGCAGCGCCGCTTCTGGGAGCCGGAATTCCCCGAGATCGACGGCGAGAACGGGCTGAACTTTGCCGGCTGGGTCAAGAAGCTGACCGGCGTGCCGACGATGAGCGTCGGATCGGTCGGGCTGTCGGACGATTTCTTCGGCGCGTTCCGGGGCCAGAATACCGATGCGAACACCGATCTCGGCCAGCTGGAACGCCGCATGGAAGCGGGCGATTTCGACATGATCGCGGTGGGCCGCGCGCTGATCGCCAATCCCGATTTCGTGGCGAAGGTCCGCGAAGGCAGGCTGGGCGAACTGGGCGGCTATCGCTCGGAAATGCTACAGGAACTTGCCTGAGGGGTGTTCCAGACGAATTTTGAACAAAATCGGCCTCGGCCTGTTGGTCTTGTAAGGGGTGCCGGAACGGCACCATCACCAGCAGGAGGAGAATCGATGAAGAAATTGATGTTTACGACGCTCGCCAGTGCCGCGGCCTTGACCCTTGCGGCATGCGGCAGCGAAGATGTGGAGAATACGCCGGTCGACGACGTCGACGAGCTGGTCGATGCCGATACGACCGAGCCCGGCTATCCGGTGGGCGGCACGCTCAACACGGAGCAGCAGGCCGCGTTCGACGCGATGGACCGCCAGGCCGTCAGCGACGAGGTCGACATCAATTACGACGCCATCCGGACCGAGCGGGTCGCCAATGCCGACCTGACGGCCGATGACGCGGCGGGCGGATCGGGATCGATGGCATCGTCCGACGCGGCGAGCGGCAGCGGATCGATGGCCAGCGCCTCGACCGGGCCGGGCATGTCGGACATGCCGCCGCGCGGCGAGATGGATTTCGGCTGGCTGGACCGCAATGACGACGGCAAGCTGTCGGTGGCCGAATATGCCATCTGGGCCGTGCCGGTCGCACCCGGCGATCCCGCGCCGAACGACGCGAGGAAGCCGTATATGACCTCGGACGAGATCAACCAGGCGGGCGAGACGTTCTTCTATTTCGACCAGGACGGATCGACCTATCTGTCGCCGGAGGAATTCACCATGGCCCGCAATTCGGCCATGACCCCTTCCTGACTATCGCCTGATGCCGGACCAGCGGCGGCACTTCCCCAAGGGGCAGTGCCGCCGTTTTTCGTGGGCCGCGTATTGCCGCGAGGCAAGGCGCTTGCCATCAGGCCGTGATGGACAATCTGACGCATGGCCTCGTGGGCGCATTACTGGGGCAGGCTGGGCTGAAGCGCAGGACCGGGCTGGCGATGCCCGCGCTGATCTTCGGCGCGAACCTGCCCGATATCGACGCGGGCTGCGTGGTGTGGGGGACCGAGAGCCTGGCCATGCGGCGCGGGCTGACGCACGGGCCGATCGCGCTGGTGGTGCTGCCGCTGGCGCTGGCGGGGTTCCTGTGGTGGTTCGACCGCTGGCAGGCTGGGCGCGGCACGCGGCCCGATACGCGCCTTCCGGTACGTTTCGGCTGGCTATTCGCGTTGGCCTTCCTTGCCTGCCTGACGCATCCGGCGCTCGACTGGATGAACGTCTATGGCATCCGCCTGCTGGAGCCGTTCTCGCACCGCTGGTTCCATGGCGACGTGCTGTTCATCATCGACGTCTGGCTGTGGGCGATGATGGGCGCTGGCGTCTGGCTGTCGCTGCGGCGCGAGAAGCGGGGCGGCGAGTGGCGCTTGCCTGCGCGGGCGGCGCTCGCGGGCGCGCTGGCCTATATCGGGGTGAACGCGGCGATCACCGCGTTAGAGGAGGGGCGCTTGTACGACACGGCGGAAGTCATCGCCCTGCCTCCCCCGGGCGCGTTCTGGGACCGCGGAGCCGCCGTGCGGACGCTGGACGGCGAGTGGATGGTCGCGGGATGGTCGGTGCGCGACGTCGACCGCTGCCGCCTGCCCGACCCGCACATCGCCAGCGCAGGCAGGCCAGATGTCGCCGCCTTCCTGTTCTGGAGCCAGGCTCCCTTCGCGCTGCGGCGGGACAAGGGCGGCATCGCGATCCATGACGCACGCTTCTTCTTCGGGCCGTCGCGCGGCAATTTCCTGGTCGAGCTGCCCGATATGCCCTGCGTCCCGCTGAATTAGGAACCGCATCCTGGAAAGTCACGTTCACCCAATATGACCGCCCCGCACATCGTATGGCTGCGCCGCGACCTGCGCCTTGCCGATCAGCCCGCCCTTTACGCCGCTGCCCAGGAAGGGCCGGTGATCTGCGTCTATGTCCTCGACGACGAAGGGGCGGGCAACCGCGCCATGGGCGGGGCTGCGCGCTGGTGGCTGCATCATTCGCTGGAGGCGATGGACCGCGAACTTGGCAAGCACCGCGCAAGGCTGATCCTGCGGCGCGGCGATGCGGTAGACGAGCTTTGCAAGCTGGCCGAGGAAACCGGCGCGGCCGCCGTCCATGCGATCCGGCATTACGAACCGTGGTGGAGGAAAGCGCAGGGCAAGCTGTCCGACCGGCTCGACCTGCGGCTCTATGACGGGAATTACCTGCTGCCGCCGGGCACGGTGACGACGGGGTCGGGCGATCCATACAAGATCTATACCCCCTTTGCGAAATCGGCACGCCAGTGCCTGCCCCAGCGCGAGGTGCTGGACGAACCCAGCCTCACCAATCCCGACGAATGGCCTGCGTCGGACAAACTTGACGACTGGAACCTGCTGCCGACCAAGCCTGACTGGGCCGCCGGTTTTCGCGATGCCTGGGAAGTCGGCGAAAGCGCGGCGATGGCGCAACTGGAGGAGTTCGCCGACCGGGTGAAGGACTACGAGGGCGACCGCAACCTGCCCTCCATCGACGGTTCGTCGCGCCTGTCGCCGCACCTGCATCACGGCGAGATCTCGCCCATGCAGGTCTGGGACCGGCTGACCCGCCATACGGGCGAGGGGGCGGAGACGTTTCGCGGCGAATTGCTGTGGCGCGACTACACGCAGAACGTAATCTGCCAGTTCCCCGCCTATCCGTCCGAAAGCTACCGCGACCTGGGGGGTGAGAAGCTGTGGCGCAATCCCAATCGCGGCCATCTGATCGCCGAGGAGCTGGAGGCCTGGCAGCAGGGGCGCACCGGCTATCCCATCGTCGATGCGGGCATGCGGCAGCTGTGGCAGATCGGCTGGATGCACAACCGCGTCCGCATGATCGCGGCCAGTTTCCTTATCAAGCACCTGCTGATCGACTGGCGGCACGGCGAGCAATGGTTCTGGGACTGCCTGGTCGATGCGGATTACGGCAATAACGGCGTGAACTGGCAATGGGTGGCGGGCACCGGCGTCGATTCCAACATGTTCCCGCGCATCATGGCCCCGTTGTCGCAGTCCGAAAAATTCGACGCAGGCGATTACATCCGCGAATTCGTGCCCGAACTGGCCGACCTGCCCGACGAGCAGATCCACGACCCCGACGACGAGCATCGGCCCGATGATTATCCAGCCAAGATCATCGAACACCGCGAGGCGCGCGAGCGGGCCTTGTCTGCCTATCGCGAAGCCAAGGGGGAATAAGGCGGGCAGCGAACTTGCCCGCTGCAAATCTGCTGCATATCTCTGGTTTCATGGAGCGGCGGGGATTGCATCTGACAGAGGCTGCGGGCGAGGACCGGGATTCGACCGGCCTGCTCGCGCGCGTGATTTCCGGCGGACAGGCCCGGATCCTGCAACGGATCGACCGCGGGCTGGCCACCGGGTCGATCACCGCGCGGCTGCCGAGCGGCGAGACCCGCGTGCTGGGCGGCAAGCGCAGCGGGTTCGACGTCGACATCACCGTGCACGACTGGCGCTGCGTGCTGCGGCTGGCGACGGGCGGTTCGGTCGGCTGGTACCGCGCCTGGGAAAAGGGCGAGTGGTCCAGCCCCGACCCGGTCAAGATCTTCGCGCTGTTCATGGCCAATGCCGCCACGCTGGGCAATGCGGGCCGCGCCAAGGGGCCGTGGCGCATGATCTCGCGCCTCTATCACCGCCTGCGGCGCAATACGAAGACGGGCTCGCGTGAGAATATCGCGGCGCATTACGACCTGGGCAATGATTTCTATACGCCGTGGCTGGGCGGCACCATGGCCTATTCCAGTGCGATCTGGCGCGATGCGATGACGCTGGATGCCGCGCAGCAGGCCAAGATGAACGCGATGGCGAACCGGATCGAGGGCGCGCCGGGGCCGGGCGTGCTGGAAATCGGATGCGGCTGGGGCGCGCAGTCGGCCATGCTGGCACAGCGCGGGCACGAGGTGGAGGCGATCAGCCTGTCGGACGAGCAGCTCGCCTTTGCGCGCGAGGCCGCGCCCGAGGTCGAGTTCCGCAAGCAGGATTACCGCGACGTCGACGGCCGCTACGACGCGATCGTCAGCGTCGAGATGGTCGAGGCGCTGGGCCGCGAATACTGGCCCACCTTCATGGATTGCATCGCGCACAACCTGAAGCCGGGCGGGCGCGCGGCGATCCAGTTCATCTCGATCCGCGACGAATTGTTCGATTCCTATGCCCGCAGCGCGGATTTCATCCAGACCTATATCTTCCCCGGCGGCATGCTGATCCGCACGTCCGAATTCCGCCGTCTGGCGGAAGGGCGCGGGCTGGAATGGCGGGACGAGACGCGTTTCGGGCAGGATTACGCGCGCACGCTGGCCGACTGGCGCCTGCGGTTCGACCGCGCGGTAGAGCAGGGGCGCCTGCCTGCCGGGTTCGACGATGCGTTCACCCGGCTGTGGCGCTATTACCTGATGTATTGCGAAGGGGGTTTCCGCGGCGGCGGCATCGACGTCCACCAGGTCACGCTGGTGAAGCCCGCCTGACGCGGCAGCCATCCGTTCCGCCGGGCGAGGAAGGGAACCCGGCGGAACGAAAGCGTGTTCAGACGACGCTGCGCTGGACGCTGCCCTCGCGGTAGCGCGCGACGATGTCGTCGTAGATCACAGGGCTGAGCAGGTTCTGGAACGCGCAGCCGACAAGGTTGCTCTGCCACCAGATGACTTCGCACTGCAGCGCTTCCAGTCCGGGCAGCTTCAGCCAGCACAGCGAACCGATCGCCAGCCGGTTGACGCATTGCGCGGAAAACCCGCCCAGCGACAGATCATTGACGGTAGAGGAAAATCCGTGGCCGCCGGTGGGCCGCAGCGTGGCGGGAATGGCCACCCGCAGGCGCGGGGCCGAGCGATCTTCCTGCGCGGCCTGGTAATACCGGCCGGTCGTGGTGTAACGATCCCTGGTTCTGAATTCGGTCATGGCCGCTGTCCTTCTCGCACAACGAAACGATGGCCCGATACCGGTTTGGTGGGTTCAGACCGTTCCTGATTGGGACAGTATAGACAAAACGAGGTTATTATTTGGTTAAGATCGCGATTCTACGCGAAATTTAATCCCGTTAACGAAACCATCGCTTAAAATTGCAAGAATTTCGTCGGCGACGACTTGGGGCGCCTTTACCGTATTGGGGTCCTCGCCGGGAAAGGCGCGGGCCCGCATGGCTGTCCGGGTCGCGCCGGGATCGACGATCGCAGTGGTGATTCGCGACACTTTCGCATTCTCCTGCGCATAGCAGGACAGCAGCGTGTCGAACGCCGCCTTGGACGCGCCATAGGCACCCCAATAGGCGCGCGGGCTCTCTCCGACCGAGCTGGTGAGGCCGATCACCTTGCCCGCATCCGCTGCCTTGAGCATCGGGTGGAACGCGGCCAGCAGGGTCTGCGTCGCCAGCACGTTAACGGTCAGCGCCTGCGAGAACTGCTTGGCGCTGATGTCGGCGACGGGCGTCAGTTCGGGCAGGTTCGCCGCTGCGATGACCAGCGCGTCCAGCTTTTGCCAGCGGCCCGAGACCGCCGCCGCCAGCCGCGCCACCGCATCGGGTTCCGCCAGGTCGAGCGGCGCGATGGTCGCGCTGCCGCCTGCCGAGTGGATCTTTTCCTCGACCGCTTCCAGCGCGCGGTCGTCGCGGGCGGTCAGCACGACATGCATGCCCGCGGCTGCCAGCGACAGGGCAGTCGCCTCGCCGATGCCGCGCGATGCGCCGGTCACGATCCCAAGCTGGCCCGCAAGCGGGCGTTCGGTCGTCGTCTCGGTCATGGGATCAGGCGACCTTTTCCGGCTTGCCGGGGGCCAGGTTCAGCTGGCCCGCATGGGTCTTTTCAGCCAGGTCGGTCAGCCGCGTCGGATAATCGCCGGTAAAGCAGGCATCGCAATATTGCGGGCATTTCTGCTTGCGCTCGTCCTCGCCTACCGCGCGGTAGAGGCCGTCGATGGAAACGAAGGCCAGACTGTCGGCCTGGATGAATTCGCGCATCGCGTCCATGTCCATGCGCGCGGCAAGCAGCTTGTTCCGCTCCGGCGTGTCGACGCCATAGAAGCAGCTGTGCATCGTCGGCGGGCTGGCGATGCGCATATGCACCTCGGTCGCGCCGGCGTCGCGCATCATCTGCACGATCTTGAGGCTGGTGGTGCCGCGCACGATCGAATCGTCGATCAGCACGATGCGCTTGCCCGCAACCAGCGCGCGATTGGCATTGTGCTTGCGGCTGACGCTGCTGGAGCGTGCGCCGTCGGACGGCTGGATGAAGGTGCGCCCGACATAGTGCGAGCGGATGATGCCCAGTTCGAACGGCACGCCCGATTCCTGCGCATAGCCGATCGCGGCGGGCACGCCCGAATCGGGCACGGGGATGACGACGTCGACATCGGCGGGCGATTCGATCGCCAACTGCTGCCCGATCGCCTTGCGCACCGAATAGACCGACTGCCCCGCCGAGATCGAATCGGGGCGCGAGAAATAGACATGTTCGAAGATGCAGGGACGCGACGACGTCTTGGTGAAGGGCCGGTGGCTAGTGGTCCTGCCGTCGAGGTCGACCTCGATCAGCTCGCCCGGCTCCACCTCGCGGTCGAAGGTCGCGCCCACGATGTCGAGCGCCACGGTCTCGGACGCGAACACGACGGCGCCCTTTCCGTCCTTTTCGGGGATGTGGCCCATGACCAGCGGGCGAATGCCCAGCGGATCGCGGCAGGCGATCATGCCCGCCGGGGTCGAACAGATCAGCGAATAGGCGCCTTCCAGCATGCGCAGCGCGTCGACGAACTTGTCGAGCAGCGTGGGATAGCGGCTGGTCGCGACGAGGTGGATGATCACCTCGGTATCGGCGGTGCCCTGGAAGATCGCGCCGCGGCGCACGAGATCGCTGCGCAGGTGCATCGCGTTCGAGATATTGCCGTTGTGCGCGATGGCGAACCCGCCCGAGGCCAGTTCCGCATAGAGCGGCTGCACGTTGCGCAGGCCCGATCCGCCAGTGGTCGAATAGCGCACGTGACCGCAGGCCATGGTGCCGGGCAGTTCGGCCATCGCCTCGCCCGTGCCGAAATTCTCGGCCACGTGGCCGTTGCCGCGGCGGACGTGGAATTCCTGCCCGTCATAGGAAACGATGCCGGCCGCTTCCTGCCCGCGATGCTGCAGGGCGTGGAGGCCGAGCGCCGTGACGGCGGCGGCGTCGCGCGCGCCCACGACGCCGAAGACGCCGCATTCCTCGCGCAGGGAATCCCCATCCTCGTCATGAAAGGGATGGTGGACGAAGTCCGTGGACATCATGCCTTCAATGTTCCGCTGTATAGCCTGTGGCCCGCATCGTGCTGCCCTAACAGATGTAGGCGCCGACGTCATGCGCGCCATTTGGCGATGTTTCGTTTCGATTACAACCGCAGATGTGGTTTGCGGGCCTTGGGGGCAGGGTGCCGTCTGCCGCAGGCTTGCCCGGCCCGAGGGTGAACCAGCCCACTCCCCCACCCGGCCACCCGATAATCGTATCCTATGGGTGGCCGGGTTGGGGAGTGGGCCGGTGCCGGGCGCGGCGACCGAAGGGAGCGACCAGACGCCACCTATTGCCACGCTTCGTTCCGCGCCCTAGTTCAGCATCCTCTCATCCCGGCCCTGTCATGGCCGTTTCTCTGACCCGCCGTTTCCCTCCATCCGGAGCCGCCTTCTTGATACTTTCCCCCTTCGAATGGACGATCGCCAAGCGCTACATGCTGCCCGGCCGGGGCGAGGCGTTCATTGCCATGGTCGCGGGCATCAGCCTGGTGGCGGTGATGCTGGGCGTCGCGGCGCTGGTCATCGTGATGAGCGTGATGAACGGCTTTCGCGCCGAGCTGATGGACAAGATCGTCGGGCTCAACGGCCATGCCATCGTGCAGGGCTATGGCGGGCGGCTGCCGCAATGGCAGGACGTGCTGAAGGAAGTGCGCGAGACGCCGGGCGTCACCCGCGCCTCGCCGCTGATCGAACAGCCGCTGCTGGCGACCTATAACGGCAGGGTAGAGGCGGTGCTGGTGCGCGGCAACATGCCCGAGGACATCAAGCGGCTGGCCGACAAGAAGGTGCTGGGCAACCTCGACGCGCTGCAGCCCGGCGCGCAGAAGGTGGCGATCGGATCGCGGCTGGCGCAGAACCTGGGCGCGCGGATCGGGGACACGATCACGATCATCAACCCGCAGGGCCGTTCCACCCCCTTCGGCACCGTCCCGCGCGAGATCGGGTACGAGATTTCCGCCATCTTCGAGATCGGCATCTACGATTACGACCAGGCCTTCGTGGTCATGCCGATCGAGGATGCGCAGACCCTGCTGCTGACGGGCGACCAGATCGGCATGATCGAGATCACGACCGAGAACCCCGACACGGTGGGCGAGACGCTGGCCCCGATCCGCGGACGTCTGCAGGGGCAGGCGATCGTGTCGGACTGGAAGACGATCAACTCCTCGCTGTTCGAGGCGCTGGCGGTGGAACGCGTCGCGATGTTCGTGGTGCTGTCGATCATCGTGCTGGTCGCGGTGTTCAACATATTGTCCAGCCTGATCATGCTGGTGCGCGCCAAGACGCGCGATATCGCGATCATGCGCACGATGGGCGCCACGCGGCGCTCGATCCTCAAGATCTTCGTAACCGCGGGCTTCCTGATCGGCGCGCTGGGCACCGGCGCCGGGCTGGCGCTGGGCTTCGTGGCGCTGGCGTTCCGGCAATCGGCGGTGCGCGGGGTGGAGGCGATCACCGGGCAGGAATTGTGGGATCCCTCGATCCGCTTCCTGACGACGCTGCCCGCGCGGACCGATCCGGCGGA
>JAPYSD010000022.1 GCA_029936705.1 Croceicoccus sp.
GGTGCTGATCGCGGCGGTGTTGCTGACGGCGGCGATCGGCGATTGCCTGACCACGCTGGAATATGGCTGGGGCGGGCTGGCCCATGCGCTGTCGCAGCTGATCGCGATCGCGCTCTACTGGCGCAACCATCGCCCCGGGGTGAAGCCAGCCGTCATGGCCGCGGGCCTTGCCGCGGTGGTGATCGCGCCGGTGCTGGCGTGGTTCCTCATGGTCGGCGAAACGGGGCAGGGGGCGGTCGCGGCCTCTGCCGCGCTGCTGGCGGTGACGGCGGCGATGGCGTGGCTCAGCCGCTTTCCGCGCCAGCGCGTGGGGCTGGGCGCATTGCTCTATTTGCTGTCCGAATTGCTGCTGATCGCGGTGCGGGCGCGGCTGGTCGACAGCGGCGGCGCCATCGGCCAGTCGGCGCAGGAGCTGGTGTGGCCGCTCTATTACGGCGGGCAATTGCTGGTGGCGACCGGCGTGGTCACCACGCTGCGGCGCGAACGCCGCTAGTTGGCCGGGCGGTTATTCGCCGCCCGGCCTGATCGTTGCCCTATCCCCGGTTGGGGCCCTATTCCTCGGTCGGGGCGTCGTCGTCGCGGTCCATCGTCGGCCTGGGCTGCGTTTCTTCCGCGTCCCGTCCGATCATTTCCTCGACGATGGCTTCCTCGGCCTCGGTCTCGGGGGCTTCCTCCTCGTCGATGCGGGCGACCGAGACGACATGCTCGTTCTTGCCCACGTCGAACAGGCGCACGCCCGCGGTGTTGCGGCCCAGCACCCGCAGCGAGGCGAGGTTGATGCGGATCAGCTTCGCCTTGTCCGTCACCAGCATCAGCTGGTCCCCGACATTGGCTGCAAAGCTGTTCACCACCGGTCCGTTGCGCGCGACATTGTCGATATTGACGATGCCCTGGCCGCCGCGGCCCGTGCGGCGATATTCATAGGCCGAGCTGATCTTGCCATAGCCATTGGCGCAGACGGTCAGCACGAATTCCTCGGCATCGGCCATGGCCTGCTGCTCTTCGGTGCGCGCGGCGTTCTCGTCCTTCCACGGGGCGACGCGCAGATAGGCGTCGCGGGTCTCCGCATCGGCCTCCACCGTTTTCAGGATCGAGAGCGAGACCAGCTCGTCCCCGTCCTTCAGCACCATGCCGCGCACGCCGGTCGAGGTGCGCGACTGGAATTCGCGCACGTCCTCGGCCGCGAAGCGGATCGCCTTGCCGTTGCGGCTGGCGAGCAGCACGTCATCGGCGGAATCGAGCAGCGCCACGCCGATCAGCCGGTCGCCCGACAATTCCTCGAACCGCATGGCGAACTTGCCGTTCGACGGGATGTTCGCGAATGCGTCCATCGAATTGCGCCGGACGCTGCCCAGCGCGGTGGCGAACACGACATGCAGCGCGCCCCAGCTGTCCTCGTCCTCGGGCAGGGGCAGCACGGTGGCGATGGTCTCGCCCGGGTCGAGCGCGGGCAGCAGGTTGACGATCGGCCGGCCGCGCGTCGTCGGCCCGCCCTCGGGCAGTTTCCAGACCTTGAGGCGATAGACCTTGCCGCTGGTCGAGAAGAACAGCACCGGGTTGTGCGTGCTGGTCACGAACAGCGAGGAGATCGCATCCTCTTCCTTCGTGCTCATGCCCGAGCGGCCCTTGCCGCCGCGATGCTGCGCGCGGAAGGTGGAGAGCGGCGTGCGCTTGATATAGCCGTCCATGGTGACGGTCACGACCATCTCGTCGCGCTCGATCAGGTCCTCGTCCTCGAGCCCGTCCCATGCGGGTGCGATCTCGCACAGGCGGGGCGTCGCGAACTTGTCGCGCACTTCGACCAGCTCGTCGCGCATCACGCCGTACAGCTTCACCCGGTCGCCCAGGATCGCCAGATATTCGCGGATGTCGACCGACAGCTTCTCGAGCTCGTCGCCGATCTCGTCGCGGCCCATCGCGGTCAGGCGGTGCAGGCGCAGGTCGAGGATAGCGCGAACCTGCCGCTCGGACAGGCGGTACGCGCCCGCGTCGCCGGTGTCCTCGTGGTCCTCGATCGCCTCGACCAGGCGGATATAGGGCGCGATGTCGCCCATTTCCCATTCGCGCGTCAGCAGCGTCTCACGCGCCAGCTGCGGGGTGGCGGAACCGCGGATGATGCGCACCACCTCGTCCAGGTTCGACCCCGCGATGACCAGGCCCAGCAAGATATGCGCCCGCTCGCGCGCCTTGTTCAGTTCGAACTTGGTGCGGCGGGTGATGACGTCTTCGCGGAAATGGATGAAGCTTTGCAGGATGTCGCGCAGGCTGAGCGTTTCAGGGCGCCCGCCGCGGATGGCCAGCATGTTGGCGGGAAAGCTCGACTGCGCAGGCGTATAACGCCAGATCTGGTTCAGCACGACCTCGGGCGAGGCATCGCGCTTGAGGTCGATCACCACGCGCACGCCTTCGCGGTTGGATTCGTCGCGGATGTCCGAGATGCCCTCGATCCGCTTGTCCTTGGCAGCCTCGGCGATCTTCTCGACCAGCCCGGCCTTGCCGACCTGGTAGGGGATCGACTTCAGCACGATGGAGCGGCGGTCGTTGCGACCCGTCTCGATCTCGTGCCGGCAGCGCTGCAGGATCGAACCGCGCCCTTCGCGATAGGCGGCCCTTGCGCCCGACTGACCCAGGATCAGCGGCGCGGTCGGGAAATCGGGGCCGGGGATGATCTCGAACAGCTCGTCGATGGTGATGGCGGGATTGTCCATCATCGCCAGGCAGCCGTCGATCACCTCGCCCAGGTTGTGCGGCGGGATGTTGGTCGCCATGCCGACCGCGATGCCGCCCGCGCCGTTGACCAGCAGATTGGGGAAGCGCGCGGGCAGGACCGAAGGCTCGCGGTCCGAACCGTCGTAGTTGTCGACGAAATCGACCGTGTCCTTGTCGAGGTCGGTCAGCAGCATGTCGGCGGCCTTGGCCAGCCGGCTTTCGGTATAGCGCATGGCCGCCGGCGGATCCGGGTCCATCGAACCGAAATTGCCCTGGCCGTCGATCAGCGGCAGGCGCATCGACCAGTCCTGCGTCATGCGGGCCAGCGCGTCATAGATCGCGCTGTCGCCGTGCGGGTGATAGTTACCCATCACGTCGCCGACGATCTTCGCCGATTTGCGGAACGGCCGGTTGGAATGATAGCCGCCGACCTGCGCGGCATAGAGGATGCGGCGGTGCACCGGCTTCAACCCGTCGCGCACGTCGGGCAGCGCGCGGGACACGATCACGCTCATCGCGTAATCGAGATAACTGGTCTTCATCTCGTCGACGATATCGATCGGTTCGATGTCGGGGCCAGGCTGCGGGGGAAGCTCGGTAATATCGTTCACTGCGGGTTCTGCTCTGGTAACGTCATGCGACGGGCTTTCATGGCGGTCAGACTAGGCGAGGGCGCCGCCTAAGGCCAGCGAAGCCGGCCTCCGGGCAGGGCGCGAGGGGCCGTTTTCCACAGACGATCCGGCCTGCGCCGCCGCCCGGCTGCCCCGGTTCCGGTCCCGGGCTGCCGGGCCGGCATGAAAGCGTTGCCATTCAAACCGCATTCAGTCGCGGATTGCTAATAGATAGGCCTGTCTTGGGAAATTTTAAGGCGCGAACCGGTTGTCAGGCGGGATATTCCTCGCCATCTGGTTCGCGATTTTTTGTGAGAATAAGTTTGTTAGAGAGTTCGAAGCCTCGCGCATCCCTCGGCGCATGGTCTTCGCCTGAAAAGTCAAAGGAGTACTCGATGAAGCGTTCCGTTTCGCACGTGGCCATGGCACTGGCCCTGACCCTGGGTGTCGCAGGCGTTGTCGGCGTGTCCGCACCCGCCGAAGCCGCCCAGAAGAAAAAGCAGGAAAAGCAGTCCAGCCTCGAAATTTCCGAGGGGTTCCAGCCCCACGCCGTCGCAATCCAGGAATCGGTGAACGGCACGGCCGACAACCCCGAACTGAAGGCCGCGTCGGACCAGGCGATGGCCGCGCTCAACAACGTGTTGTCTGCGAACGACGATGCCGCCCGCGCGTCCGCGCAGTCGCAGCTCGACGCGGCGCGTGCGCGGGTCGACCAGCTGATGGGCGGCGTGACCGCCAAGCTGGACGCCGCCCGCCCGACGCTGACCACGCCGGACGACAAGCTGTTCTTCGGCCAGATGGAGCTGAACGTCGGCCAGAAGATGGCCAATTTCGCGATGCAGAACAAAGGCATCAACAACATGATCGACAGCGGCAAGCTGCCGGCCGAGGAGCTTCCGCGTTACAACTACTTCGCGGGTCAGACCGCGTATAACGCGCAGGACTATGCCGCGGCGCGCACCTCGCTGCAGAAGGCCGTCGACGGCGGCTATACCGAAGGCGATGCTGAGAAGCTGCTGGTCGACTCCTATTTCCGCGCCGACATGACCGCGGAAGGCCTGGCCAAGCTGAAGTCGATGATCGACGCGCGCCAGGCAGCCGGTCAGCCGGTTCCCGAGGGCTGGGCGTTCGACGGCCTCGCCGCCGCGGTGAACCAGGGCCAGAACGAGCAGGCGTACGACTGGGGCCTGCTGACCCTGCAGACCGACAGCCGCCAGCAGGCGCGCAACCAGGCCTACAAGATCGTCGAGGTCTATACGCCGAACTACACGGACGAGGAGCAGCTCGACCTGCTGCGTCTGATGGCGCGCGACAACGGCATCACCGAAGACCGGCAGGCGCTGGCCTATCTGGAACTGATGCAGCCGCTGCGTCGTCCGGGCGAGGCGAAGACCTTCACCGACACGGCGACCCAGCTGCCCGCGGGCAATTCGATGGTGACCGAGGCCAAGCGCGTCGGTTCCGACCGTTACGACCAGACGCTGCGAGAGCTGAACACCGATGCCAAGAGCGCGTCGGGCAACGAGGCGCTCGCGGTGGCCGACACCTATCTGGGTTACGGCAAGGCCGCCGAGGCTGAAGCCATGTACCGCAAGGCGTTGGAAACCGGCGCGGCGGACAAGGCCAAGGCGCAGATGGGCCTGGGCATCGCGCTCAGCGACCAGGGCAAGATGGCCGAGGCCAAGCAGGCCTTCGGCGAGATCGCCGGCGGCAATCGCGCGTCGCTTGCCAAGGCATGGATCGCCTATACGGACATGAAGTCCAGCTGATCGGCGGCATCACGCTCAAACGGAAAGGGCGGCTCTTTGCAGAGCCGCCCTTTCTCGTTGGTTGTTACTGCATCCTGTAAACAGGGCAGTCCGCAATCAGCGCAGGCGCTTCACCACCAGGTGGCCGTCCCTCTCCGTCACGTCGAAATGTTCCAGCGAGCGGAGCAGGTCGCTGAGACGCTTGTAGCCATAATTGCGCACGTCGAAGCTGGACCGGTTGCCGGCGATCTGCCCGACCTCGCTCAGCCGGGCATAGCCGTCGGCATCGCGCTTGGCGTTGCGCCACGACTTGCCCAGCAGGTCGATCATCTCGTCATCGATCCTCGGCTTGTTCTCGGGCTTGGACGATGACGACTGGGCCGCGCTTTCGTCGATATCCTCGTCGCCCTTGATCAGCGCATCGATGTCGATGAAACGCGTGCAGGCGTTCTGGAACGCATCGGGCGCCTTGGCGCTGCCAAAGCCATAGACGGTCAGGCCGTCCTGCCGCAGCCGGGTGACGAGCGGCGTGAAATCGCTGTCGCTGCTCATGATGCCGAACCCGTCGACCTTGCCCTGGTACAGCAGGTCGATCGCGTCGATCGTCATGGCCATGTCGGTCGCGTTCTTGCCCTTGGTCAGGTCGAACTGCTGCTGCGGGCGGATGCCATAGCGGTTGGTCAACCCCGCCCACTTGGTCAGCGCGGGCTTGGCCCAGTTGCCATAGGCGCGGCGGATATTGACCTGCCCCAGCTTGGCAAGGGCGGTCAGCACCGGATCGATGCCGCGCGGGGTGGTGTTGTCCGCGTCGATCAGCAGGGCGATGTTCTTGAGCGATTCTTCTGTCATGCGCGGCGATGTGCAACCGCGAGCGGCCAATTACAAGCTGGAGCCGATGACAGGCTGGAGAAAGCCCGGCGGATCAGCCGCGTCGGCGGCGACCGCGGGTGCGGGGCTGCATTTCGTCGACCAGCTGGCGGAACAGGTCGGGCCGCACGATCCGCTCGAACTGGAAACCGGCGCGGTCGTCGGCGACCCATATCACATGCGCCTCGATCCGGCCGATGACGGGCAGGCGGATCAGCACGCGTTCACCCCGGCCAAGCGGGCTTTCGCCCTGGATCATGAAGCCGTTGGCGGAAAGATTGACGATCTGCAGGTGGACGTCACCCAGGCGGCGATGCTCGGCAAGCACGGGATAATCGACCGGATGACGCGCCGCGCGGCGCAGGTCCGTTACCGAAAGTTGGGCACCGCCAAGCACGTTTCGTCTCCTCCTGATGCAGAAGACTCTGGCTAAGCGGAAATGGCGAATAATTCGTTAAAAATGTTGGCTTTCCCGGGAGCGGCCCCGGCACGGTTCAGCCCTGCAGCGTCAAGAGCCCGTGCCGCTTCTTGCCCAGCGACAGCTTCACCGGCTGGTCGGCGCGGGGCGTCACGATCATCTGCGGATCGCCGACCGCCGCATCGTCCAGCTTCACCGCGCCTTCGGCCACCTTGCGCTTCGCCTCGCCGTTCGACTTGGTAAAGCCGATCGCGGTCAGCGCAGCGACGATGGGCATGCCCTCGGCCGGCAGCGCCAGTTCGGGCAGGTCCTCGCCCACGCCGCCGCGGGCGAACACGTCCTCGGCGGTCTTGCGGGCGGACAGCGCGGCATCCTCGCCCCGGCACAGCGCGGTGACTTCGTCGGCCAGGCGGATCTTCGCCTCGTTGATGGCGCTGCCTTCCAGCGCTTCCAGCTGAGCGATCTCGTCCATCGGGACATCGGTGAACAGGCGCAGGAAGCGGCCCACGTCGCGGTCGTCGCAATTGCGCCAGTACTGCCAGAAATCATAGGCGGGCAGCATGTCGTCATTCAGCCACACGGCCCCTGCGGCGGTCTTGCCCATCTTCTTGCCGTCCGCCGTCGTCAGCAGCGGCGTGGTCACGCCGAACAGCTCGGTCCCGTCGACGCGGCGGCCCAGCTCGATCCCGTTGACGATATTGCCCCACTGGTCGCTGCCGCCCATCTGCAGGCGGCAGGCATGACGGCGCGACAATTCGCGAAAGTCGTATGCCTGCAGGATCATGTAGTTAAATTCGAGAAAGGTCAGCGGCTGCTCGCGGTCCAGCCGCAGCTTGACCGAATCGAAGGTCAGCATCCGGTTGATCGTGAAATGCGGGCCGACGTCGCGCAGCAGGTCGATATAGGACAACGCCGACAGCCATTCGTCATTGTTGACCATGATCGCCGCGTTCGGCCCGCTGAAATCCAGCAGCCGCTCGAACGTGGGGCGGATCGCGGCGATGTTCTCCTCGATTCGCTCGGTCGTCAGCATCTTGCGGCTTTCGTCCTTGCCAGACGGATCGCCGATCTTGGTCGTGCCGCCGCCCATCACCACGATGGGCTTGTGCCCCGCCTGCTGCAGGCGGCGCAGCAGGAAGATCTGCACCAGATGGCCGACATGCAGCGACGATGCGGTCGCGTCGAAACCCACATAGCCGGGCACGACCTGCTTCTGCGCCAATGCGTCCAGCGCGGCGGCGTCGGTCATCTGGTGGACATAGCCCCGCTCGTCGAGCAGGCGCAGCAGATCGGAGTTGTACTGGCTCATGGTAGCGCGGCGGTTAGCACGCGGATCGGCGGGGGCAAAGACGCAGTTTCACACAGGCTGCCTCACGGCGATTGCGCAGCCGCGAAGGCTTGGGCAGGAAGGGCGCATGTCGCGCCTGATCTGCCATCCCGAAACGCCGCCGCTCGCGATCGAGCGGGTGGAAGCACAACTGATCCGCCTGCCCGGAACCGGCGCGGCCGCGGGGGGCAGCCTGCTGGCGCGTTACCGGATCACCGGCATCGGCCGGTTGGTGCTGCCCGAATTCACCGGACGGGGCCGGGGCGAGGACCTGTGGAAGCACAGCTGCGCCGAGCTTTTCCTCGCGCCCGAGACGCCCGGCTACCGCGAGTATAATTTCGCGCCGACCGGCCGCTGGGCCGCCTGCGATTTTCGCGACTACCGCCAGCCCGCGGGCCCATACGAGCCGCTGGAACTGCCCGAGATCTCGGTGCGGACCGGCGATACCATGGTGGTGCTGGATGCCCGGCTGAACCCGCGCGAGATCACCGGCTTTACCCGCGCCAACCTGTCGATGGTGCTGGAGGAGGAGGGCGGGCACCTGTCGTACTGGGCGCTCGTCCATCCGGCGGCGCGGCCCGACTTTCACCATCCCGATTCCTTCCTGCACGAGATCGAGCCAGCCTGATGTCCTATCCGCAAGTGAAGTTCGGCATCGACCGCCTGCTGGCAGACCCGGCCCTGCGCGCGCCGCTGAAAGGCAAGCGGGTCGCGCTGGTCGCGCATCCGGCGTCGGTGACCGCCGACCTCACCCATTCGCTCGACGCGCTGATGGGGTGCCCGGATATTGATATTACCGCCGCCTTCGGCCCGCAGCACGGGTTGAAGGGCGACAAGCAGGACAACATGGTCGAAACGGCGGACGAGACCGATCCCGCCTACGGCATCCCGGTGTTCAGCCTGTACGGCCAGGTGCGCCGCCCCGGTCCCGCGATGATGGACACGGCGGATGTCTTCCTGTTCGACCTGCAGGACCTGGGCTGCCGCATCTACACCTTCGTCACCACGCTGCTCTACATGCTGGAAGCCGCGGCAGAGGCGGGCAAGGAGGTCTGGGTGCTGGACCGTCCCAACCCCGCTGGCCGCCCGGTCGAAGGCACGCTGCTGCTGCCGGGGCAGGAAAGCTTCGTCGGCGCCGGTCCGATGGTGATGCGCCACGGCCTGACGCTGGGCGAGATGGGGCACTGGTTCATCCGCCATTTCGGCCTGGACGTCGGTTACCGCGTGATCGAGATGGAAGGCTGGCAGCCCGATGCCGCCCCCGGCCACGGCTGGCCGATGGACCGGATCTGGATCAACCCAAGCCCCAATGCGGCGAACCTCAACATGGCGCGCGCCTATGCAGGCACCGTGATGATCGAAGGCGCGACCGTATCGGAAGGCCGCGGCACGACCCGCCCGCTGGAAGTGCTGTTCGGCGCGCCCGACCTGGATGCCAAGGCGATCCTGGCCGAAATGCAGGGCTTCGCGCCCGACTGGCTGGCGGGCTGCGCGCTGCGCGAATGCTGGTTCGAACCGACCTTCCACAAGCATGCGGGCACGCTCTGCTCAGGGCTTATGGTCCATGCCGAGGGTGCGTTCTACGATCACCACGCCTTTCGCCCGTGGCGGCTGCAGGCGCTGGCGTTCAAGGCGATCCGGCGCCTCCATCCCGGCTATGAGTTGTGGCGGGACTTTCCGTACGAATACGAGTTCGACCGGCTGGCCATCGACGTGATCAACGGCGGCCCGGCACTGCGCGAATGGGTCGACGACCCGGCATCGACGCCTGCCGACCTCGACGCGATCGCGGGCAGGGACGAGGCAAGCTGGCGCGAAGAGATCGCGCCGTTCCTGCTTTACTAAAGCTTCCGGCTTAACGCAGTTCGATATAGTCGCGGGTATCCGGGTCCCATTGAAAGGCGACACCGATCTCGCGGTCGATCAAATGTAGCCACCGGTCGTCGGCATTAAGCACCTTTCCAAGTGCGATATAATGCGGCTCGCGGCCGGCTAGCCTGTCCTCTTCGATGGCCTCGTCCGTGCCGCGGATGCGCCAGCCGCTGTCCTCGTCCTTGTCGCCTTCGCGCGTCATATCGGGCTGTTCGCGGTAGATATAATCGGCGTGGCAACGCCCGGCGACCACGCAGTCGTCGACAAAGCATCGCTCCCAGTATTGACGGACCGGGACATGCGGATCGACCCGGTCATCGCGGAATAGCGTGCTGATCGCATGGGTGAGCGGAATGCGAACGGGATCGCCCAGCGTGATCAGTTTCATGTCTTTCGGTTCGTTATCAAGCGTTCCGATCACATCGCCATTCTCGATCCGTTCGATCAGCACCCACATGCGTTCGGCATCATATTCGCGCCCTCCGGCAATCTCGCGGAAGATCGCCTTGATCTCGTCGCCAGGCCCTAGAGCGGCCAGTTCATCAGGTTGAGGCAGAAAAAAAGTATAGGGTGCTCCAGCTGCAATCGGACGTGGATCGTCAAGGGCAATCCCGTCGGGCAATTCGATCCGGCTCATCCCTGCTTGCGGGTCAATTGCCGCATCGCGTCCTCGATCCCGCCGAGCGTCAGCGGGTACATGCGGTCGTTCAGCAATTGCCGGATCATGCGGTTCGACTGGCTGTAGTCCCACGCCCGCTCCGCCTCGGGGTTCAGCCAGACGGTCGCCGGATAGGTGTTCGCCACGCGCTGCAGCCACACCGCGCCCGCCTCGTCGTTCATGTATTCGACCGATCCGCCGGGGTGCGAGATTTCATAGGGGCTCATCGCCGCGTCGCCCACGAAGATCACCTTGTAGTCGTGACCGTACTTGTGGAGGATGTCCCACGTCTGCGTGCGGTCCTGCCAGCGGCGCGAATTGTCCTTCCACACGAAATCGTACAGGCAGTTGTGGAAGTAGAAGAACTCCATGTTCTTGAACTCGCCCGTCGCGGCGGAAAACAGCTCCTCGACCAGCTTCACGTGCGGATCCATCGATCCGCCGACATCCAGGAACAGCAGCAGCTTGACCGCATTGTGCCGCTCGGGCCGCATGCGGATGTCCAGCCAGCCCTGCCGCGCCGTGCCCGCGATCGTGGCGTCGAGGTCCAGTTCCTCCGCCGCCCCCTCGCGCGCAAAGCGGCGCAGGCGGCGCAGCGCCACCTTGATGTTGCGCGTGCCCAGTTCCTTCGTGTTGTCGAGGTTGGCGAAATCGCGCTTTTCCCAGACCTTCATCGCGCGCTTGTGCCGCGATTGCCCGCCGATGCGAACGCCCGCCGGGTTATAGCCGGAATGGCCGAACGGGCTGGTCCCGCCGGTGCCGATCCACTTGTTGCCGCCCTGGTGGCGCCCTTCCTGTTCCTCCAGACGCTTCTTCAGCGTCTCCATGATCTCGTCCCAGTCGCCCAGTTCCTCGATCTTCGCCATTTCCTCGGGGCTGAGGAATTTCTCGGCCACGGCGCGCAGCCATTCCTCGGGAATGTCGGCGCGGTCGTCGTCCAGGTCCGACAGCACGCCCGCGAAGACCTTCTGGAACACCTGGTCAAAGCGGTCGAGCAGACCTTCGTCCTTCACGTAGACCGCGCGCGAGAGGTAGTAGAAATCCTCGGGCCGACGCTCGATCACCTCGCGGTCCAGCGCTTCCAGCAGCAGCAGGTGCTCCTTGAGGCTGGCGGGAATGCCTGCGCTGCGCAATTCGTCGAGGAAGCTTAGAAGCATGGGGCTATTCCGTCGCCAAGATGCTGAGGTCGCTGCCGCCTTCCGGCGTGCGTTTGACCGCTGCCACCGGGCCTTCCCTGGCAACGACGTCCATGGCCTGCTCGACCGCCGGCAGGCCGGCGAACGGGCGATAGAGTTCGACGGCGCTGCCGTTCGACAGGCTTGCCCAATAGACGTCCTTGTCCGACAGAACGCCGCGGGCGACGGAGATCGAGATGCCGGAATCGCCCAGTGCGACGCGGTAGTCCGATGCGGCATCGACCGGGCGATAGACGAGGCGCGAACCTGCGGATTCCAGCGCGTCGCGGCACAGCCTGGGGCGGCTTTCGGGGGCAGTACCGCTCGCCTGTTCCTGCACGCTCTTGTCGAAAGCCGCCGAGTAGGCCGTCGCCTGGATCAGCATCTGCGCCAGGTCCAGCCGAACGCGCTTCGCCTTCTTCGCCTTCATCGCGGTGCCGCATTGTTCGATCCGGTAGGCGGCGGGCGCGCGGCGCGCGGGGGCCGCATGGGGGATCTGCGCGACCAGCTGCGATAGCCGCGCGTCCAGTGCCTGCGGGCCCAGCGCGGCCGAGGAATAGCGCGCCTTCACCAGCCAGTCGCCCAGCGCATAAAGCGCAAGACCTGTCGCCTTGAAATCGCCCCCGACCGGCATGGCGAAGCGGATCCCGCTGTCCACGCCGATCTCCTCGTCCCCGAAGAACGAGACCAAGGCCTGCCCGTAATCGAGCCCGTCATATTTCGCGTTGCCGGCGATCGCCATCATCGCGGCATCGCCCCACATCGCCACATCGGTGGTCCCGGCGCGGTAGACGTAGAGCGAGAACAGTTCCCCCTCGTCGTCGCTGACATAGGTAAAGCCGTTGTTGGACCCGTCCGCCGCAAAGGACGTCGCGCGAAAACGCTTCATGTCGGCGATGGCGGGCGGGGCGGTGATGCCCGTTTCCTCGTGCACCCAGCTGGCATCTGCGGCGATGTCCATGGGCTGCGGCTCCGCATGCGCCGTCGGTGCGGACAGAACCGCCGCGCAGGCAAGCGCCGCCTTGCAGAATGTTCGCATGTGCCCCTCTCCCCCGATCCGCCTTTACCGTTCGCGCCGCGCCATGAAGGCGAGGCGTTCGAATAGCATCACGTCCTGCTCGTTCTTCAGCAGCGCGCCGTGCACCGGCGGGATCGCCTTGGTCGGGTCCTTCTGCTGCAGCGTTTCCAGCGGCATGTCCTCGACCAGCAGCAGCTTGAGCCAGTCGAGCAGTTCGCTGGTGCTTGGCTTCTTCTTCAGCCCAGGTACGTCGCGGATCTCGTAGAACATCTCCAGCGCCTTCGACACCAGCCGCTGCTGGATGCCAGGGAAATGCACCTCGATGATCTCGGTCATCGTCTCGGGGTCGGGGAACTTGATGTAGTGGAAGAAGCAGCGGCGCAGGAACGCGTCGGGCAGGTCCTTTTCGTTGTTCGAGGTGATGACGACGATCGGCCGCTCCTTCGCCTCGATCCGCTCGCCCGTCTCGTAGACGTCGAAATTCATGCGATCGAGTTCCTGCAGCAGGTCGTTCGGAAACTCGATGTCGGCCTTGTCGATCTCGTCGATCAGCAGCACCGGCAGCTGCGGAGACGTGAACGCCTCCCACAGCTTGCCCTTGCGGATGTAGTTGGAAATGTCGTGGACGCGTTCGTCGCCCAGCTGACCGTCGCGCAGGCGGGCGACCGCGTCATATTCGTACAGGCCCTGCTGCGCCTTGGTCGTGGATTTCACGCCCCATTCGATCAGCGGCGCATCGATGGCCTTGGCGATCTCGTGCGCCAGCACGGTCTTGCCCGTGCCGGGTTCGCCCTTGACCAGCAGCGGCCGCCGAAGCGTGACCGCGGCATTGACCGCGACCTTCAGATCGTCGGTCGCGACATAGTTGGTTGTGCCGGTAAAGCGCTGCATGCTGACATCCTGCCTGTAAGACTGTTTCGGTCAGGCTAGATATCGCATCGCAGCATGGCAAGCGCACCGGGTGCATGGGCGTACGCCCGTCACGCGTCGATCATGTCCCGGTCCAACTCGCCCGCGCGGTTCTGGATGAAATTGAACCGGTGCTCCGGATTGCGGCCCATCAGCTCGTCCACCAGGCGCGAAACGCCCGCGCGCTGCTCGTACTCGGTGGGCAGGGTGATGCGGATCAGGCCCCGGCTTTCCGGGTTCATCGTCGTCTCGCGCAGCTGCTGCGGGTTCATCTCGCCCAGGCCCTTGAAGCGCGAAACCTCGACCTTCTTGCCCTTGAACACCGTTTCTTCCAGTTCCCTGCGATGCGCGTCGTCGCGGGCATAGCGGCTCTCTTTCCCGGCGGTCAGGCGGTAGAGCGGCGGCTGCGCCAGGAACAGGTGCCCGCGGCGCACGATCTCGGGCATTTCCTGGAAGAAGAACGTCATCAGCAGGGTCGCGATATGCGCGCCGTCGACGTCGGCGTCGGTCATGATGATGATGCGGTCATAGCGCAGATCGTCGGGGTTGCAGTCCTTGCGGATGCCGCAGCCCATCGCCAGCGTCAGGTCGGCGATTTCCTGGTTCGCGCGGATCTTGTCCGCGCTGGCGCTGGCGACGTTCAGGATCTTGCCGCGGATCGGCAGGATCGCCTGCGTCTTGCGGTCGCGCGCCTGCTTGGCGCTGCCGCCTGCCGAATCGCCCTCGACGATGAACAGCTCGGTCTCCGCGCCGGTCTCGCCGCTGCAATCGGTCAGCTTGCCGGGCAGGCGCAGCTTCTTGGCATTGGTCGCGGTCTTGCGCTTGATCTCGCGCTCCTGCTTCCTGCGCAGGCGCTCGTCCATCCGCTCCATCACCGCGCCCAGCAGCGCCTTGCCGCGGTCCATGTTGTCGGACAGGAAATGGTCGAAATGATCGCGGATCGCGTTCTCGACCAGCCGCGCCGCTTCGGGCGAGGTCAGCCGGTCCTTGGTCTGCGACTGGAACTGCGGATCGCGGATGAACACCGACAGCATCACCTCGCTGCCCGTGACCACGTCGTCGGGGGTGATGTCCTTGGCCTTCTTCTGGCCGACCAGCTCGGCAAAGCCGCGCAGACCCTTGGTCAGCGCCGCGCGCAGGCCCTGTTCGTGCGTGCCGCCATCGGGCGTGGGGATGGTGTTGCAGTACCAGCTGTACGATCCGTCGGACCACAGCGGCCAGGCGATCGCCCATTCGACGCGGCCCTGCACGTCGCCGGCCTCGTTCACGGGGAAATCCTGCGAGCCGGAAAAGAACTCGCTCGTCACGCATTCGCGCGTGCCGACCTGTTCCTTCAGATGGTCGGCCAGCCCGCCGGGGAACTGGAACACCGCCTCGGCCGGAATGTCGTCGCCCGCCAGTTCGGGATCGCATTTCCAGCGGATCTCGACCCCCGCGAACAGATATGCCTTGGACCGGGCGAGGCGGAACAGGCGCGCGGGCTTGAACTTCTGCGTGCCGAAGATTTCCGGGTCGGGGGTAAAGGTGACCGTGGTGCCGCGCCGGTTGGGCGCCGCGCCGACATGCTCGATCGGTCCCTTGGGGTGCCCCTTGGAAAACTCCTGCGCGTACAGTTTCTTGTCGCGCGCCACTTCCACGCGGGTCAGCGCCGACAGCGCGTTCACCACCGACACGCCCACGCCGTGCAGGCCGCCGCTGGTGGCATAGGCCTTGCCCGAGAACTTGCCGCCCGAATGCAGCGTGGTCAGGATGACTTCCAGCGCCGACTTGCCGGGATATTTGGGATGCTCGTCGATGGGCATGCCGCGCCCGTTGTCGGAAATGGTGATGCGGCCCGCGGTGCCCGGCTCACCCTTTTCCAACGTGACCTCGATCCGGTTGGCATGGCCCGCCACCGCCTCGTCCATCGAGTTGTCGAGCACCTCGGCGGCAAGGTGGTGCAGCGCACGTTCGTCCGTGCCGCCGATATACATGCCGGGGCGGCGGCGCACGGGCTCCAGCCCTTCCAGCACCTCGATCGAGGAACTGTCATAGCTTTTCGCGGCGGCGGTGGCCTTGGCGTCGAAAAGATCTTCTGAATTGTCCTGTGGCATGGCCGCAAGGCTAGGCCCCCGCAGGCCCCGCGATCAAGCTGGCGCGAAAAGTTATGAGCAGCGCCGTGCGCCATTGATCGCAGAAAGCGATTACTGTGGCGGGTTTTCTACGTTTTACCGAACCGAGGCGCAGGGGTAAGGTGCAATGGCTGGCGGTCCCGCTTATCCCCCGACGGACCGCCCGCTTCGGCTCTCCTTCCCCACCCGCATCCCAGTGGGTGAGAGCCGGCACGGACGCCGCCTCGCAGATCCTTACCCACCCTCAAGGGCGGGGCGGCGCCCCAGTGCCCATCTTGGACTAGTGCGCCGCCGACCCGCTCAGATCATTCGAAGCTGCTTGGTGCGGGCGACACGACCTTCATGCCGTTCACCGTCACCTCGCGCACTTCGAACGCGCGCTTCACCACGCCGTCGTCGAAGCGGAACGCCCCGTCGAGGCCGAGGAAACCCGCCGGATCGTTCAGCTGCGCCACCGGGAACGGATCGCCCGGCTTCCAGTCGCGCGCGATGCGGATGGTCAGCAGCACCGCGTCATAGCCCAGCGCCGATACGCGGTAGGGGGCAGAGCCGAACCGGCTCTTGTAGCTGTCCGACAGGCGCTGGAACCGCGCATCGGACACGGCCGAGAACCACGCCCCGCGCAGCGCGGGCGTCTGCGCGATCTGCGCGTCCCCGCTCCACAGCTCGGTCCCCAGGATCTTGGCCATCTGGTCCGCGTCGCGCAGCATCGGGCCCGCCCGCACCGCCATGCGCGCGCCATCGGCGATCAGCACGGCCTGGTAATCGCCCTTTTCCTGCAGGCGCCGAACCGCGGCCGCCAGCGAGCTGCTGTCGCGGTCATAGGTCTCGATCGCGGCCACCTGCACCTTGGCGCGGCGCGCGGTCGCCACCATCGCGTCCGAAGCGCGCCGGCCATATTCGCCGCTCGGCACCAGCCCGGCAAAGCGCGTGATGCCGTTCTGCTGGGCATAGGACATCGTCCGCTCGATCGACTGGGCGGGGATCTGGCCCATAACATAGACGCCGTCGCCCGCGACCTGGCTGTCGTTCGAAAAGCTGATGATCGGCACGCGCGCGGGGCGGGCGACCGATTTGACCGCCTCGACATTGTCACCCAGCAGCGGACCCAGGATCAGCCGGTTGCCGTCGGCGATCGCCCGCCGCGCCGCGCCCGCGGGATCGCTGGCGGTGTCATAGCTGGTGATGCGGATGTTCGACGTGTTGGTATCCAGCAGCGCCATGGTGGTCGCGTTCGACAGGCTTTGCCCCACGGCGGCGTTCTGGCCCGACATCGGCACCAGCAGCGCGACGCGGTGGCGCGCCTCGTCCACGTCGGGCAATGCGCCCGCGCTCGGCCCCTCGACCGGCGGGGGCGGGGGCGGGGGTGCGCCGCCACCATCGGGGATGATGCCCTTACAGCCCGCCAGCACCAGGGCGCCAAAGCCCATGATGCCAAGACGGATCGCGCGCCGGCGATTCGCCCCGCCGGCGGCACCGGCGCGGTCGTCAAAAGGCGCGGAGTTGGGTGCGACCCGCGTGTTCATGCTTGCATCTCCCAGAGTACGGCGTGCATCAGCGGCGGTCATGGACCAACGCGATGAATCCCTCGAACCGGGTCTCTATATTGTAGCGACGCCGATTGGCAATCTTGGTGACATCACCTTGCGCGCCATTTCCACCCTGCGCGGGGCCGAGGCCGTCGCGTGCGAGGATACGCGCGTCACCGGGCGGCTGATGCAGCACTTGGGGCTGAAGAAGCGGCTGATCCGCTATGACGACCACGCCGACGAGAGGGCGCGCGATGGACTGCTGGACCTGGCTGCCGACGCGCCGGTGGCGCTGGTATCCGATGCGGGCACGCCGCTGATCTCCGATCCCGGCTACCGCCTGGTCCACGCCGCGCGCGAGCGGGGGGTGAATGTCGTCGCCGTTCCTGGGCCCAGCGCGGTGGTGGCGGGGCTCGCCATCTCGGGCCTGCCGACCGACCGCTTCCTGTTTGCAGGCTTCCTGCCGCAAAAGGCCAAGGCGCGGGCCGACGTGCTGGCCGAACTGGGCAGCATCCGCACCACGCTGGTCTTCTACGAGACCGCGCCGCGCCTGCTCTCGGCGCTGGAGGCGATCGGCGAGGCCCTGCCGGGGCGCATGATCGCGGTCGGCCGCGAACTGACCAAGATGCACGAGGAATGCCGCGGCGGCACCGCAGAGGAACTGGCCGCGCATTACGCCGCCCGTCCCCCGCGCGGCGAAATCGTGCTGATGATCGGCCCGCCCGCCGCCGAGGCGGCCGAGGACATCGACATCGACGCGCTGCTGGCCGACGCGCTGCGGACCGACAAGCCAAGCCAGGCGGCTGCGAAGCTGGCGAAGGCGCACGGCCTCGACCGCAAGACGCTTTATGCCCGCGCGATGGAGCTGAAGGCGTGAAGCCTCAGGCCGTCCGCCGCGT
>JAPYSD010000023.1 GCA_029936705.1 Croceicoccus sp.
GGAAGAAATCGCTCGACCCCAGCTGGAACCGCCGGCGTTCCGCCTGCGCCAGTTCGCGGGCAAGCTCGTATTCCTGCTCCGCCGTGGCAACCAGCAGCTCCGCGCCTTCCAGCGCGATCCGCATCGTCTCGACCTCGTTACGGATCTGGTCGCGCAGGAATTGCTGCTGGATCGAAAGCTCGTCCAGCTTCGCTTCCGCCTCGACCACGCGTCCCCGCGCCGCGCGGTTCTGCAGCGGGACGGAAAAGCGCACTCCGACGATGGTCTCGAACGGAGTGCGGCTCGGCCCGCCCAGCCCCTCGTCGCCGATGTCCTTGGCGACCTCGCCCAGCAGGTCGAGCCGGGGCTTCATCGCGTTCTCCGCCAGCGCCAGGCTCAGCACCGACTGGTCGATCCGCGCCAGCAGGCTCTGCAGCTCGGGCCGCTGAGCCAGGCGAAAGGCGGGGTCGACGGACAGCAGCGCCAGCGCCGCCGCGTCCGCGGGCAGGCGGTCGGCGCCGACAACGACTGGATCGCCGTTCGCGTCGCGGTAGAACAGCGACAGGCGTACCGCCGCGGCCTGGAACGCCTGTTCCGCCTCGATCACGCGGGCGCGGCGGCGGACCAGGTTCTGCTCGTTCTCGGTCCTCAATATGCGGGGCTGCGCGCCCAGTTCGACCTGCCGGTCGATCCCGCCGGTGCGGTCCTGCGCCAGCGCCAGCAGGTCGCGATAGGAATTGAGGCGCAGGCCCGCCGCGACCCATTCCTGATAGGCCTCGATCGCGCGGCTCTGCACGCCGATGGCGGCGGCCTCGGCCTCGAACCGGGCGATGTCGATGCCGCGCGCCGCGATCGAGCGCTGGGCGCGCCGCTCGTCGATCAGCCGGTCGCGCAGCAGCGAATAGAGCGCGCCGATCTTCAGCTCGCCCAGCTCGTTGGTAAAGGCCTTGTCCTCGTAGATCGGGAAATCGCCGCGGCTGACGCGGTAGCCACCATAGGCATAGCCGCCATTGGCCGCGAACGGGCGGTTGATCTCGCCCGACGCGATGGTGCCGCCGTAATAGCCGGTGACGCGGCTGCGCCCCTCGACGTCGAAGACCGTGTCGAACGCGCCTTCGGCCTTCAGCGCGGTGCCCTGCGCCTGCCGCAGGCGGGCCAGCGCCTCGATGATCTGGGGCGCGGTGCGCGCCGACTGGTACAGCAGTTCGTCCAGCAGCAGCGGCCCGGTCTGCGGCTCCGCCTCCGGCGCGGGTGCAACCGTGGACGCGGGCACGGGCACGGGCGCGGCATCCTGCGCCAGCGCCGGCAGCGCGCAGGCGCCGCCGGCGATAAGCCCCGTCATCATCAGCCTTTTCATCATCATCAGCTTCGTCATGCCGATCAAGACGTCGAACCCCAACCGCTGCCCGGTTCCGAAGTCTCGCTCCCCGTGCGGTCGTATTGCAAGGGGAAGTCGTTCAGCTGGCGCCAGATCTCGAACCCGACGGTGACGGTATTGCCGCGCACCCAGCCCACGACATTGCTGCCCTGCCGGACGAAACGCTCGCCCGGCCACGGGCGCTCGGCACCCGGATAGGGTTCGACCAGCACGCGGAACTGGCCATTGGGCCCCGCGACCGGGTCGATGGTGCGCACCCGCCCGTCATAGACGCCATAGACCAGATTGGGCCAACCGCTGAACTGGATCGCGGGAAAACCCTCGAACTCGAGCCGCACGGGGCTGCCGCGTTCGATGATCGGCACGTCGCGCGCATTGACGAACAGCTCGACCGCGCGCTGCACTTCCTCGGGCGCGATGACCGCCATGACGGTCCCGGCGGTGATCAGCTGCCCGCCAAGCTGCCCGTTGACCTGCTGCACGCGCCCCTCGCGCGGGGCGACGACCAGCTGGGCGGAACGGCGGCTGATCTCGGTTTCGATCCGGTTGATGGAGGCGCGCGCCTCGGCGATCGTGGCATCGGCCTGCGCCACCCGGATCTGCGCCTGCTCGTACTCGCGGCGCGATGCCAGCCCTTCGGCCAGCAGCTGGCGGGTGCGCTCGACATCGATGCCCGCGACCTGGCGGGCCTGCCGCATGGCGGCGATCTCGGCCTCAAGCTGCGACCGTTCGGAATTGAGGCGCGAGAGCAGGCCGGGATCGACGTCGACCACCCGCGCGATCGGATCGCCCTCGGCCACGAAGTCGCCGTCGCTGACGAAGAACTGCTCCACCCGCCCCTCGATCACCGATGTCACCTGGCGCGGCCGGTCGTCCGGGTCGAGCGAGACGACCTTGCCCATGCCCTGCGCGGTCTGCACCCAGGGTACGAACAGCAATGCGACCGCCAGCACGAAGCCCAGCCCGATCAGCCAGGCCATCACCACCGCGATGCGCGGCGGCCGAAGCGAGGCGAGCGTGACGAAATGCTTCCGGTTCTCGGGACGGTCAGGCATCCTGCTCCTCCCGCTCGGCCACGAAGCGCTGCAGTTCGGCATGGCTGGCAAAGCGGTGCTGTTCGCGGCTGCCCAGCCACATGTACGCATCCAGCGAGATCGCCTCGGGCCGCCGGGTGGACAGCAGCACGGTCGTCCCGCTTTCGCGAAGCAGCGCCAACGCGGCCTTGAGCCGTTCGACCGGCATCATGTCGAACAGCTCGGACATCAGCAGCACCTTGGGCTTGCTGAGGATCGCATTGGCCAGTTTCAGCTGCATGACCTCGGCAATGGTCAGCGGCGCGCCGGAAGACGACAGCAGCGTGTCGAACCCGTCGGGCAGGGTCGCGACGCGGCGGCCCAGCCCCACGGTGTCGAGCGCCGCCATCATCGCCTTGCTGTCGCCGTGGTCCAGCGCCAGCGTCAGATATTCGCGGATCGTCACCTCGACGATGGTCGGGCGGTTCAGCACCGTCACGGCAGAGCGCAGCAGGTACATGTCGAACGTGCCCAAATCGCCCTTGCCGATCAGCACCTGCCCCCGGTCGGGCAAAAGATGCCGCTTGAGCAGGCCTGCCATCACGCGTTCCAGCCCCGGCTCGACCACCGCGACGACCTGCTCGCCCCCGGCCAGCGCAAAGGACAGGTGCGCCTCGCCCTGCACTACCTCGCGCATGCGGATCGAACCGTCGGACGGCTCCTCGCCCGATGCGCGGTTGCTTTCCTGCGGGATCGAGAACAGCAGCGACAGCTCCTCGGAACTGGCCGCCATCTCGTAGAAGGTGTCGAGATACCAGCCCAGCTGCGAGATGCCGTAGAACACGCCCGACAGGATCAGCTCTGCCGCGACCAGCTGGCCGATCGACAGCTGCCCCTGGATGATGAGGTTGCCGCCCAGCGCCAGCAGCCCAGCGCTGGCCAGCGCGTACAGCAGGAAATAGGCGACCGCCTGCGAGAAGCTGTAATGGAAATAATGCTTGTGCGCGTCGACATAGGCCGCGGTCAGCCGCTCCGTCCGGTCCATCGCAAAGCCAACATAGCGGCTGGACTTGTAGAAGCCGTTCGACCCGCCCACGCTTTCCAGCCAGTGCGCCGCATTGTGCTTGGCATGCGAAAGCCCGACCGCGCCCGTCACCGCGCCGCGCCGCCAGATCAGCCAGATCAGCGCCACCACCCCCACCAGCACCAGGTTGAAGGCCAGGAAGAACGGGTGGTAGAAGCTGGTCACCGCAAGGCCCACGATCGCCTGCAGCAGGATGGTGAACGCCCCGATCACCAGGCTGGGCAGCGCCTTTTGCAGCACCGGCATGTCGAAATAGCGGTTGAACAAGTGCCCGCTGTTCGCGTCCGAGAAATAGGGGTTCTGCGCATGCACTGCGCGCACGGTAATCTCGGCCACGACGCGGGCGAAGATGCGGCGTTCGAACATGGCCATGACGTAAAGCCGCAGCGCGCTGAGCCCGGCGACCAGCAGCAACAGGAACAGCAGCACGCCCGACAGCGTCCATAGCGGCGCGGGCAGCGTGGTGCGCGCGACGCTGTTGATCAGGACCTGGACCGAGATCGGCGTCGCCAGCGACAGCAGGGTGATGGCAATGGTATAGACGATCCCGATGCGGACATAGCCATAGTCGGGGCCGATGATCTCTGCCATCCACTGCGCGGCGTCACGCAAACCCAGTCTTTGTCCAGCCACAGCAACTCCTTGAAGATCGCACCCCTTCGCGGTCGCGGTACATAAGGAGAGATGCGCTGCGCCAAAAGCCGGATTAACGCGCAAAACTGTAATTTATTGTTTCCGGAAACGCCCGGTATCTTCGGCCGTCCCTGCCCGTCAACGCACGATGGCGAAGCCGACCCGCAGCCGCGTCGTCCAGCGGTCATAATCCAGCAGGTTCTCGCCATACCCGGCAAAGCCCTGACCGAAGACATAGAGGTTGAGGTCGGTATCGACGATCCGGTCGAGCGGATAGGACAGCTCGCCGTCGATCGCACCCTTGCCGCTGGAAAAGTTGAAGCGGCTCTGCGTGGTGAGGCGCAGGCCGTCGTCCTGCCCAACCTCGAGGAAGAGGCCCGTCGAACCGCGATAGCGGCGGATGTCGGGATTGTCTTCCAGGTCGCCCACATACAAGAACACGCGCGGCCCGACCGAGACGGTGTAGTCGCCCGCCTGGAACGTGCCGACCGGCTGGACATAGACCGTGTTGGCGCTGCGCGACTGCAGGCCGTCGCGGCCGTTGGATTCGTGCCGCACGCCCAGCTGCCCGCCCAGCGCGATGCCATCGCCCAGATCCACCGCCGGTTGCAGATAGAACAGCTCGGGCATGAAATCGATGTTGCGAAAGGGGGAGGATTCGGAGCCGAGATCCCAGAACAGCCGCTGGGTATAGCCAAAATGGATGCCGTTCACGATCGGCGCATCGCCGCCGACATCGCCCGCGTCGCCGAACAGCTGGTACTTGAACCCGATCTGCAGCCGCGCGTCGCTATTGGTGCCGGGGCCATAGGCGGCATAGATCGGCTGATAGGCGGACAGATTGCCCAGGAACGCGTTGCCCCGCTCCGGCTCGGCCGAGGGAACTTCGCTGTCAGCCAGCGGCAGGCCAAGCGCCAGCCTGCTGCGCCCTCCGTCCTCGCCCGGCGCCTCGGGAACGGCAGGCAGCGAGAATGCATAGGCAGGCGAGGGCGTGCCCAGCGCAAGCTGCATCGCGGTTTCGGCGGCAAGCTGGCGGGGCCGCGCAAAGGTGCAGTCCACCACCGCGAACCTGCCGGGCTCGACGATATTGGTCGCATCCTTGGGCGTGCAGCTCAGCCGCACCCGGTATTGCTGCTCCGCTGCCGTAAGGATCGCGCCGAATTCGGCGGGGATCTGCGCCGCCGCGCCATCTGCGGGATTGATCGCCACCACCCGCACCGCGACCGTTGATCCATCACCGCCCATCGCGATCGAATCCACCAGCAGGCGCGGTTCCTCCGCCGCCCAGGCAGCCTGCACCGGCATGGCAAGCAGCATCGCGCCAATGGCGGGGCGCAGCAGTCGGGCGGATACGGATGTGGTCATGAGGCCCGCGTTACCTTGCGCCGGCATGCCGGTCAAAGCATGAACCGCCCCCGCCGCACAGCCCAACAAAAAAAGGCCCGCGCCGCCATCGTGGCAGTGCGGGCCTCTTAGCGATCAGGCAAAAGCCTTACATCGGCGGCATGTCCGGCTGACCATCATAGTCATCGTCCATGGTATCCGGCATGCCGTCGCCGGTCGTGTCCCAAGCATCCGGCCGTGTATCGCTGTCGCGGTCCCAGGCATCCATCGTCCCGTCACCGTCGGTGTCCATCGTCGGCGCATTGGTCTGCGGCGTGGTGGTGCTCGGCGGGACCGGGGTGCGCGTCATCGGATCCGTCGACGGCATCGTTGGCGTGGTCGGCGTGGTCGTGGTCATCGGGTCCTGCGCCGGCGGCATCGGCGATGTCGGCATCGTGTCGCGCGGATCCGCCGTGTTCGGCAGCGAACCCGGCATCGCCTCTTGCTGCGGGACGGTCTGTGCCATTGCGGGGGTTACGAATAGAGCGGCGCCAGCAAGGCTTCCAAGAAGCATCTTCGTGTTCATGCCAATCTCCTGTGGGCATTGATTCCAGTAGTATGGTTAATCAACGGACCCGCGCCGGCTCCGTGCCGCCATATCGCGCAGGGCGCCCCCTGCCCGCGACAGGGCGAAATACGGCGCGGGCGGCAGTCGACCAGCGGTAGCAGGCGAACGACGAACGGCTGCGCCGCTCGCAGCGCGGATCAGTGCGGCGCGCTGCGCCAGGCGCCAAGGAGCAAGCGGCGATAAAGCCGCTCCTTCACGCTTGCGCCAATGCCCAGCCGGTCCAGCGCGGCCCGTTCCTCGCCATCGGGCGCGGCGAACAGCCCCGTCGCAAAGGTCCGGGCCAGCGCCCCCTTTGCCTCTCCGCATTCCTTCAGATAGGTCAAGGCGCTGAGTGCAGTGCGCTCCGCCTTGGTAAAGTCGCTGCCGAACGGAAACTCGGGAAAGAACCCGTCCCGGCGCGGCCCTGCCAGCAATTCGCGCAGCCGTTCGTGCCGGTTCGCCCCGGCGTCGATGGCGGTATCGCTGCCCAGCTTGCCCGCCTTGCGCGCCGTGGATGCCAGCGAACCGGCGAAACGGTGGTCGGCGATCGCGGCCATGCGGGCAATGCACTCGGCATCGCTGGCGCCCTTCAGCCAGGCGACCCCGTATTCGGTGACCACTACGTCGCGCATGTGGCGCGGGATGGTGGTGCGGTCCAGCTGCCATACGATGTTCGAATGTGCCTTCCCGTCCCTGATCCGGTGCGAAGGCAGCATCATGATCGAATTCGCGCCCCGCAGCGCCAGCGCCTGCTCGACGAAATCGTGCTGGCCGCCCACCCCGCTGACCACGCGGCCATCGCCCAGCGTGTCCGACTGCGCCGCGCCCAGCACGTCGATCTTCATCGCATTGTTCAGGAAACGCGCATGCACTCGGTCGCGCCGCTTCGCGTCCTCACCGCCATAAAGCGCATTGGTAAAGGACACGGCGGTCATGTCGAAATCGCGCCGCCGGTCCTCGGGCATCGCCTTCAACCGGTTCAGGAAATCGCGCGACCCGGCAAAGAAAGCCGCGTGCAGCACATGCCCGCTGTCCGACCGGCGCTTCAGTATCCCGGCGTCATACAGCTCGAGGAAACCGTCCACGAACATCTCGCTCGACGCATAGAGCCCGTGTTCGAACGGAGCGGTTTCGCGTGGTTCGTCGGTGATCTGCGCCAGCAATTGCCGGAACAGCGCATTGTTCCTGTGCCGCAGGATCAGCGCATAGGTCACCGCGTCGCCCAGCGATCCGATTCCGATCTGCAGCGTGCCGCCATCGCGCACCAGGCTGGCGGCATGCAGCCCCGCGACATAGTCGGCAGTGCTGACCGGCCCGCGCGGCACGGTGAACACGGGAAACTCGGCCGAAGGATCGTCGAGGATCGCGTCGAACGCGTCCGCGGGCATCTCGGCGCTGCCCGGCATGAAGGGCAGGTCGCGGTTCACCTGCCCGACGAACAGGAACTGCTCCCCCGCTTCCCGCCGCGCCTTCAGTTCGGGCAGCACGTCCAGCGTGATGTCGGGGTTGGACGACAGGCTGTAGCGCGGCCGCGGTCCGCTCTCGTCCACCGCGATCAGCTGCGCCAGCAGGTTGATCGGGCGCTTCAGGATGACATCGGTCGCCACCGCGCTGTAATTGACGCTGATATAGGCCTGCTGCGCCGCTTCGTTCGAAAGCCACGCGCCCGAATTGACGAAGAATTCGGACACATGGACATTGCCGGGCAGCCCATCGCCACGCAGCGCCCGCGCATAGTCCAGCTCGACATAGCCTTCGAAGACGCGCTCCACGAACGGCCCCAGCATGCGCGCCTGCAGGTCCGACGTCGCGCGGGGGCGTTCCAGCGTCAGCGCGGTCAGGATCTCCAGCCGTAGCGCGGGATCGGCCTTGGCCCGCGCGAACAGCGCATTGGCAACATGGGTCGCCTTGCCGATGCCCAGCGGCAGGCCGGTGACGATCTCGCGCCCCAGCGTTTCGACGATCCACCCGGCCAGCGCATCGGCGTCGGCGAATTTCCGCATCAGTCCCCGGCCTTGCGCCACCACGCGCTGGGATGGAACCGTGGGCCATGCTCGCGCTCCAGCCGTTCCAGCGTATTGGCAATCCGGTCATACCCGCGTGAGCGTGCGTAATGCATCGGCCCGCCCAGGAACGGCGCAAAGCCGGTGCCGAAGATCATGGCCGCGTCGGCGCTGTCCGCGTCCTCGACCACGCCCTCGTCGATGGCGGAGGCGACCGCGTCTAGCATCGGCAACACCAGCCGTTCGGCCAATTGCGGCGTAACCGGCCCGTCCACCTTGTCCTTCTTCGGCTTGCCATCGGAATCGTAGTCGTAGAGGCCCTTGCCCGCCTTCTTGCCCAGCTCGCCGCGCTCCACCTTGTCGCGCAGCCACGCGGGCACTTCGGGCATGCGGCGATCCAGGCCGGTCGCCAGCGAATCCGCAACCGCGAGGCAGATGTCCAGCCCCACCTGGTCGGCCAGTTCGACCGGCCCCATCGGCATGCCGAATTCCTCGGCCGTCGCGTCGATGCGTTCGGGCTGGATACCCTCGTCGATCATCACCAGCGCCTCGCCCAGATAGGGCATCAGCGCGCGGTTCACCAGGAAGCCGGGCGATGCGGTCACGGGCAGCGGCAGCTTGCCGATATCGCCCACGAACTGCTGCGCCTTCTCGAACGCTTGCGAAGAACTGCCGTCGTGGCGGACCACTTCGACCAGGTCCAGTTTCGATACGGGGTTGAAGAAATGGATGCCGACGAAGCGTTCCGGCTTCTGCACATGCTTCGCCAGATCGTTCAGGTCCAGACTGGACGTATTGGTCGCAATCAACGCGTCCGCCTTGGCCTTCTCCTCGATCTGGGCATAGATCTTTTCCTTCAGCCCCGGTTTCTCAGGCGCAGCCTCGATGATAATGTCAGCGTGCCGCACGCCTTCGCCGTACAGGTCGGGGGTAAAGCGGTCGCGGGCGCGCAGCAGTTCGGCATCGTGCAGCTTGCGGCCAAGCAGCTTGTACGCCTTGGCCACCGCCTTGCCCAACGCTTCGCGGCTGGGGTCCTGGATGGTCACGTCCATGCCTTTCAGCGCGCACCACGCACCGATTTCCGCCCCCATCGTGCCCGCGCCGACGACATGCACGCGCTTCACGCCGGAATCGCCCTTGCCGTTCTGCTGCAGCCGCTGGCGCAGGAAGAACACGCGGATCAGGTTCTGTGTCGTCTCGGTCGGCAGCAATTTCGCAAAGGACGCATGCTCGGCCTCAAGCATGTCCTCCATCGATCCGCCGTGCTTCTCCCACAGCTCAATCAGCGCATAGGGCGCGTCGTAATGCTCGCTCGGCGCCTTTTCCTCGGTCTGCTTGCGCATCTGCGAGGCCATGGCCATGCGCGCGGGATAGAAATTCATCGCCGCCGCCGCCGTGCCGCCGCCGCGCCGTTCCATCCTGCCGGCCACCGCCGCATCGACCGCATTGGCGACATTGCGTTCGGCTACCACTGCATCGACGAAGCCCAGCTTTCTGGCCTTGCGCGCATCGACCGTCCGGCCGGTCAGCATCAGCTTCATCGCTTCCAGCGGACTGATCCGGTGGGTAAAGCGCGCCGTGCCGCCCAGCCCCGGATGCAGACCCACCAGCACTTCGGGGAACCCCATTGAGGCATCGTCGCGCGCCACGATGAAATCGCACGCCAGCGCCAGTTCCAGCCCGCCGCCGACGCAGGCACCGTGCACAACTGCAATAGTCGTCTGCTTCAGCGCCGCGATCCGGTCGATCACGGCATTGGCCTCGTCGATCCGGCTGCGAACCTGCGCATCGGTCTCAATCCCCTGGAACTGCTGCAGGTCCGCACCCGCGGCAAAGCCCGATCGCTTGGCGGACCGGAGTATCACCGCCTTCCAGTCGCCCTTTTCGACGGTGTCCAGCAGCGCATCGAGTTCGCGCAGCACCGCCTCGTCCAGCGTGTTGGTCGAGGTATCCTGCTTGTCGAGCGTCAGCCAGATTCGCTGGCCTTCCTCGTGCGTCAGCCAATGCGTGCCGCGCGTGCCATCGGTGCCGGTCAGCGGTTTGGGCGACAGATATTCCTTGGCCGTTACCATCACATCGCTCATCACAGCGCCTCCACCAGCATGGCTCCGCCCTGCCCGCCGCCGATACACTCGGTAGCGATGCCGCGCTTGCCGCCGGTGCGGCGCAAGGCGTTGATCAGGTGCAGCACTATCCGCGTTCCGCTGGTGCCGACCGGATGGCCCAGGCTGACCGCCCCGCCATCGATGTTGAGCCGGTCACGCTCGATCCGGCCGAGCGCGGCGTCCATGCCCAGCACCTCGCGGCAGAACCCGTCGTCCTCCCACGCGGCAAGACAGGCGAGCACCTGCGCGGCGAACGCCTCGTTCAGTTCCCACAGGTCGATGTCGCCGAGTGACAGTTCCGCGCGCTGCATCAGCGGCGTGGAGGACAATACCGGCCCCAGACCCATGATATCGGGTGCCAGACCTGCCCATTCGCTGTCCATTATGCGCGCAATCGGTGTCAGACCGTGTTCCTCCACTGCCTTTTCAGAGGCAAGAACCATCCAGCATGCGCCATCCGTCACCTGGCTCGAATTGCCGGGGGTGACATCGCCATATTTCTCGAACACCGGTTTCAGCCCGCCAAGCTGTTCCATGTTGCTGTTCGGGCGCACGCCGTCGTCGTGGTCATAGACGGTGCCGTCGGGCGCGAACATCGGTTCGACCTCGTCGTCCAGCCAGCCCTCTTCCTGCGCTTTCGCAAGGCGGCGGTGGCTTTCCATCGCGTATTCGTCGGCCTGCCAGCGGCTGATGCCGAACCGGTGCGCAAGCACTTCCGCCGTCTGCCCCATGGCAAGGCCCGACACCGGATCGGTCAGACCCTGCTTCAACCCGATCTCGGGCGAAAGGAACGACGGCTTGAAATCGGTCAGCGCCTTGGCCCGGTCGCCTGCGCTTTTCGCGCTCTGGAACGCGGCGACCCATTCGGTCGCCTCTTCCGACAGGATCAGCGGCGCGCGGCTCAGCGCCTCGGTCCCGCCTGCCAGCACCAGATCCATGTCGCCATGCGCGATATTGCGGAACGCCTCATCCAGCGACTGCATGCCCGAACCGCAATTGCGATGCACCGTATAGGCCGGCATCGCATCGCCGCATCCCATGCGCAGCGCCGCGACACGCGCGACGTTCATCTCGCCCGCGACCTGGTTCGCGCAGCCGAGGATCACCTCGTCGAAGGCGCCCCGTGCGAATGTCTGGCGCATCAGCAGCGGCCTGCCGCATTGCACGGCAAGGTCCGCGGGGCTGAACGGTCCGGGCTTGCCGCGCGCCTTTATAAAGGGCGTGCGCAGCCCGTCGGTCACATAGACTGGACGAGCTTCAGATCGGGCTGCTGTGGTGATGGCTCCTGCTCCTCTTCCGGGACGACCAGACCGCGCAGGTCGCTGGGGTCGAAATCGTCGGTGGCGACCACGATGGCGACAGCCTCTTCGGCTTCTGCCAGCGCTTCGCGTTCTGCATCGTTCAGGGCATCGGCCCCGTGTTCCTTGCGCTTGTCGCCCAGCCGCTGGGTCCGCTCCACCAGGTCGAGCGCGCGTTCCAGGTCGGCGACCGGTCCCGGCCCGACATGCACGCCGCACGCGATCCGGTCGCGCTGGGCACCGCTCGACAGGATGGTATCGGCGCAGGCGAAGATCACCTCATCGCTGGGACCGCGCGGGTGGCTGCGGAACGGCATGGCAACCGCGCGCATCACCTTGTCGAGCAGCGGCACCGGGAAATTGACGAAGATCGCGTCGAAACGGTCCTCGATCCGCTGGAAACCGGTTTCGCAGCACCATTCGACCAGCGGCAGGTCCTCGTCCAGGCAGCCGTCATCTTCCCAGCGCTTAAGCACCGCGCTCATCAGGTAGAGTTCGGACAATATGTCGCCATAGCGCGCCGAGATCGCTTCCTTGCGCTTCAGCGTACCGCCCAGCGAGATCAGCGCGACTTCCGCGCAGGTCGCCAGTGCCGAGGCATAGCGGGACAGCTGCTTGTAATAGCCCTTCACCTTGCCCGCGCCGCCGCCGTCGGCCAGCTTTCCCGCGGTCCAGCCATTGCCGAAGCTGCTGGCCAGGTTCCTGATGATGTGCCCGGCGTGCTTCCACACGACCTCGTCAAAGGCTTCCAGACCGTCCTTGCCGCCCTGTTCCAGCGCGACGACTTCCTTCAGCAGATAGGGGTGGTCGCGCATCGCGCCCTGGCCGAAGATGATCAGGCTGCGCGTCACGATATTCGCGCCCTCGACCGTGATGCCGACGGGGACCGAGCGATAGACATTGCCGAAATAGTTCTTCGGCCCGTCGATGATGGTCTTGCCGCCATGGATGTCCATGGTGTCATCCACCGCCTGCCGCATGCGATAGGTGGCATGCGCCTTCATGATGGCGGACACGATGGAGGGGTGATGCCCCTGGTCCAGCCCTGCGCAAGTAAAGCGGCGCGCGGCCTCCAGCTCATACGCAATACCTGCGATCCGCCCCAGCCGCTCCTTGATCCCCTCGAACTTGCCGATGGGGATGCCGAACTGCTCGCGGATCCGCGAATAGCCGCCGGCCGTCCGCGCGGCGAGGCAGGCCGCGGCAGTAGCCAGCGAAGGCAGCGAAATGCCGCGCCCGGCGGCAAGCGCCGCCATCAGCATCTTCCACCCCTGCCCGATCTGATCGCGCCCGCCGATGATGGAATCGATGGGCACGAACACGTCCTTGCCCGTCACCGGCCCGTTCTGGAACGCCTGCATCGACGGGATATGCCGCCGCCCGTGCTGCACGCCCGGCGTGTCGGTCGGCACCAGCGCGACGGTGATCCCGCGGTCCTCGACATCGGACAGCAGATGGTCCGGGTCGAACAGCTTGAACGCCAGCCCCAGCACCGTCGCGACGGGTGCCAGCGTGATGTAACGCTTGGCGAAGGTGATCGAGATGCCCAGCACTTCCTTGCCGTCGATCGTCTTCTTGCAGACGACGCCCCGGTCGATCATGGCCGAGGCATCGGAGCCAGCCTCGTTACTGGTCAGCGCGAAGCACGGGATTTCGCGACCGTCGGCAAGGCGCGGCAGGTAATGGTCCTTCTGGTCCTCCAGCCCGAACTGCATCAGCAGCTCGCCGGGGCCGAGCGAATTGGGCACCATCACCGTCACCGCCGCGGTGACCGACCGGGTCGAGATGCGCTTGTTCACCTCGCTATGGGCAAAGGCGCTGAAGCCCAGCCCGCCATATTCCTTGGGAATAATCATGCCGAAGAACTTGTTTTTCTTCAGGAATTCCCAAACCTGTGGCGGCAGATCCATGTCGACCGACGCGATCTGCCAGTCGTCTAGCATGTCGCACAGTTCCGATACCGGCCCGTCGATGAACGCCTGCTCCTCCTCGGTCAGCGAGGCGGGGGCCATGTCGCGCATCTTTTCCCAGTCGGGCGAACCGCTGAACAGGTCGGCGTCCCACCAGGTGTCGCCCGCTTCCATGGCTTCCCGCTCGGTGGCGGAGAGCGAAGGGAGGCTGCCCTTGGCCCACTGGTAGATGGGCTTCGACAGGATGTTGCGGCGGATGGATTCGATCATGACAGGCTCGTTTCGGCCGGTTGGCACAGCAAGAGGGTGTGCTGGAGTAATGGGCGGAAAGGGCGAAGGTTCCTTGCCCAGCCCCGGGGCCCTGCCCCGGCCTTGGCAGTACTTGCCGGGCATCGAAGGGGAACGGTTAACGGCCAGTCCGGTTCAATTGACATGCGGGATCGGACGATCGCCGCCACGCTTCTGAATGGGGACACACCGACACATGACCACAGCCTCGCTGCGCCAGACGCGCGCCCGCCGCATCGCCGCCCTGCCCGCAATCCTGCTGGCAGCCGCGGCCACCCCCGCCGTTGCCCAGTCGGACAAGCCAAAACAGGTGGAATCCGTCGGCACCGGCGATGCCTATATCTCGGTGGTAGAAGTCGCGAAGGGCCTCGACACGCCGTGGGGCATGACGTTTCTGCCGGACGGGCGCATGCTGGTGACCGAACTGCCGGGCGAGCTGGTGATCGTGTCGGCGGACGGCAGCATATCCGCGCCGCTGGCCGGTGCGCCCAAAGTCGATACCAAGGGCCAGGGCGGGCTGATGGACGTGGCGCTGCACCCGCAGTTCGCCAGCAACCGGATGGTCTACCTGACCTTTGCCGAGCCGGGGCCGGACGGAACGGCGGGCACGGCACTGGGCCGCGGCCGGCTGACAAGCGACCGGCTGGAAGGGTTCGAGGTTATCTGGCGGCAGGAGCCCAAGATCGACGGGCCGAACCATTTCGGCAATCGCATTGCCTTCGGCCCCGACGGCAAGCTGTTCCTGGCACTGGGCGAGAGGTTCCAGTTCGGTCCCGCGCAGGACCTGTCGAACACGCTGGGCGTGACCGTGCGGCTGAGCGACGACGGTTCGATCCCCGAAGACAACCCCTTCGTCGGACGCGCCGATGCCGATGACGCGATCTGGTCCTATGGCCACCGCAATATCGAGGCAGCCGTCATCCATCCCGATACCGGTGCGCTATGGGTGGCCGAAATGGGCCCACTGGGCGGGGACGAGTTGAACGAGATCGACCCCGGCGCGAATTATGGCTGGCCGGTGGTCAGCTCGGGCATCAATTACGACGGGGTCAGAATTCCCGATCCGTCCGAATATCCCGAATATGCCGCGGCGGCCCATGTGTGGAGCCCGGTGCGCTCTCCGTCGGGCATCATCGTCTATACGGGCGACATGTTCCCCGAGTGGCAAGGCAACATCTTCTTCGGGTCGCTGTCGGCAGGCGGGGTCGAGCATGTCGAGCTGGAAGGCGGCAAGGTCGCAGGGACGCAGTTCATCCCGCTCAACACCCGCATCCGCGAAGTTGAGCAGGGGCCGGACGGCGCGATCTACCTGCTCACCAACGCCAAGGGCGAAAGCCAGGGTGCGGTATGGCGGTTCGAGGCGATGGAACTGCGTGATCCGTCGGCGGACGACGGTCGCAGCGGTCCCGGCGCGCAATGAATGCTGGCGGAGGGGGAGCGTTTTGCAAAACCTCCCCCCCCGGCAATCTAGTCGAACGTCAGCGGCTCGCCGTCGAGTGCGATAAATACGGGCATGCGGGCGAAGCATTCGCTGGCCACCATCCCGCCACTGCCAAAGGCGATGCGCGTATCGCCCCAGTAATCGGCAGAGGGTACGGGCCGGTCTGCCCCGACCAGCGCCGCGCCAATTCGCAGCGCGAAGGCGCAGGACAGGCGGCGCCCCGCATCCATACGCTCGAACGCCAGGATGCGATTGGCGTGGTGGCCCTCTGCTTTCAAGGCGCGATAATCATCACCCGCGAACAGCGCCGCGTTATCCCGCCTGGCCGCCAACAGCCGCGTGATCAGGCGCAGCTTGGGATGCGCTTCCGCCAGTCCAATCATCTGCTCGCGCTTGTCGTAATCGACCGGGCGGCGATTGTCGGGGTCGACCAAGCTGTAATCGGTTAGCTCGGTGCCCTGATAGGTGTCGGGAACGCCTGGCACCGTCAGCCGCAGCGCCGCCTGTACCAGCGTGTTCGACAGGCTCGCCGCCGCGGTTTCCCGCACGAAGGCGTGCATACCCATCGCCAGGTCACCGCCTGCCGAAAGAGCATTATCTATCAATGCCTTGCAGCGCGTTTCGTAGGCCGTGTCGGGGTCGGTCCAGCTCGACCGCAGCTTCCCCTCGCGAAGGGCCTTTTCCTGCCATCCGGCCATGCGTTCGGCTAGCTGGGCAAGGCCCGCGCCGTCGCGGGGGTTCAGCTCGTCCGGCCACGCGCCGAACAGCGATTGCCAGAGGATATAGCGGTCGGCGGGGTGCACGTCGGCAAAGTCCGGCAATGCCAGCGCATCCCATTGCCGGACCCGTTCCTCCCACAATGCGGGGACCGCGCTCAGCACCGCCAGGCGGGCGCGGGTGTCCTCGCCGCGCTTGTGATCGTGGGTCGCGGTGGTCAGCATGGCATGGGGAAACTGCGCTGCGCGGGCAGCGCAGGCGTCGTGGAAAGCGGGCACTTCCATCGCGAAATGCGCCGGGTCGAAGCCCACGTCGGTACGCGAAAGGAGCAGGCCGTGGCGGTAGAAAGCCGTATCCTCGACCGCTTTTGCCGCGATCGGGGCAGATAATTGCTGGAAACGCGCCACCGCTTCGGCTGCCAGCCCGCGATCGCCCTCTCCCCTGCCCGCCAGCCAGCCCAGCACGGCGTCTGCCACATGCGCCTCGCCGGGAGGCAGCAGCGGTTCGACCCGATCGCGCGCGATCCGGCGCGTCCGCTCGTCCGTCGGGGGTGCGTCGCTGCCGGTGCCATAGGTGCGATAGACCGGGAACACCCACAGCAGACGTTCCAGCGCCCGCCTCAGCATCGACCGGCTGAACGCTTGCGGCGAAGATGCAGCCAGCGCCGCGAAAGCATCGACGCAGCGGTCGAACTGCCCGGCAAAGGACCATGACAGCATGTCCTGCCGCGCGCGCAATTCTTCCTCGGCAAAATCGGCGGTCCGGCCCGAGACATCGGTCCACAGCGCCGCCAGCGCATCCCTGCCCGCGGGGTCGTGCAGCACCGCGGAGGCGTCCTCCATGAAGTCGTAGCCGCTGGTGCCGTCAATGCCCCAGTCACCGGGCATCGCCTCGCCGGGGCCCAGGATCTTCTCGACCACGATCCAGGCGGGACCGGCAGGCGCGTCGGCGCTGCGTTTCTCTTCCTCGAACCGCTGGCGCAGGGTGCGGCAATAGCCGGCGGGATCGACCAGCCCGTCGACATGATCGATCCGCACTCCGTCGATCAACCCCTCGCGCCATAGCCGGAAATAGAGCGCATGCGCGGCCTCGAACAGCTCAGGATCCTCGACCCGTAGCCCTGCAAGCTCGCTGATGGTGAAGAAGCGCCGCCAGTTCAGCTCGTCATCGGCAAGCCGCCACCAGTCCAGCCGGTAGTGCTGCCGCTCCAGCAGCGCCTTCATGCCCGCGATGTCGTTCGCGCCGGGCAGTTCCGTGCGGCTTTCGGGCGAGAGCGGGACGCGGTGTTCGCCATAGACGACAAGCTCGGGCTGGAACCCGCTGCGGTCGATGGCGATCTGCCCATCCGCCAGCACCTCGTCCAGCGGAGCGCCCAGGATCGGCAGCAGCAGCCTGTCGCTCCAATCGATGTCGAAGAAGCGGGCGTATTCGCTGCCCTGCCCGCGCGCCAGCACGTCGTTCCACCACGCATTGCCGCCGCCCGCCACGCCCATGTGGTTGGGCACGATGTCGATGATCAGCCCCATGCCCCGCGCCCGCAAGGCCGCGACCAGGCTGCGCAGCGCGTCCTCACCCCCCAGCTCCGGATTGACGCGGGTCGGGTCGACCACGTCATAGCCATGCGTCGACCCCTCGCGCGCGGTGGTGATGGGCGAGGCATAGACATGGCTGATCCCCAGCCGGTCGAGGTATGGCACCAGCGCCTCGGCCCGGGCGAAGGGGAAGTCGCGGTTGAACTGAAAGCGATAGGTGGCGCGGGGTATCATCGGCGGATCCTGTCGATGGCCTTGATGCGCGCGGCGATGTCGGGCCGCTGCAGCAGGGTGCGGCTGTCCGCGGGCATGCGGCGGCGCCAGTTGGGGTGTTCGTCGATCGTGCCTGGCAGGTTGGGCTGTTCGGTCACGCCCGCGACATCCTCAAGCGGAACGATGGCAAGCTGGCAGGCGGCGCGGGCGACATGGCCGGCGGCGGCATCGACCACGCGGCCCGGCTCGTCGGCGGCGGGCTGCGCCCCCTTGGC
>JAPYSD010000024.1 GCA_029936705.1 Croceicoccus sp.
GGTCAGGAATCCATCATCAGCAGCAGCGCCCAGGTCAGCGCCAGCCCGGCAAAGAACAGCGGCCAGCTCCAGAAGAAGGACACGTCATAGACATGCGCTCGGTGCACCGCCAGCGCGCCGCCCGTCGTTCCCCCGTTGCCCATGAAGAGCGAGAGGATCCAGCTCAGGAATATCCCGAAAGGAACGGCCTTGAGGAAAGAGAGCATTGTCCCCACTCGCGCTGAAAATGCATGAAACTGTGCTCAGTCGCGTCGCAGCCTGCCATCGGGCGGTAAATATTTCGCTAAATGACGGCTCACGCCGCGCCGAAAGCCGCCACGCGGTGCCGCGCCAGCCAGTCGCCGAAGTCGCCGCCGGCGATCGGCCGCGCGGCTGGCGGCAGCGATTCGGTCCAGCGGTAGCACCATGCGCGCAGCCGACCGCCCGGCACGCGCGCCCAGATCGCCTCGCGCCGATAATTGCGGCCTTCGTACGAATCGAGAATGCGCCAGTCGGCCGGTGAGAGGCGCGCGTCGAACACCATGCCGCGTGCACGCCGGTGATCGGGGGCGGGCAGCAGCGCCGGATAATATCCGCCCGCTGCCTGGATCGCGACCAGCCGCCCGCCGACGCTGGCATCCCGCTCCCGGCCCAGCCGCGGCATCAGCCAGCGGGCCATCGGCGTATCGGTCGCGGCCAGCAGGGTGCCGTAAAGAAAGAGGCGGTCCGCGATGGCAGCGCTCCCCTTAGTGGTGGCAGGCCAGCGCCTCGATCGCATCCTCCAGCCGCGCGCTGTCGCCCAAGGCCAGCACGTGGCCGTCGCTGTCGGCGTTCAGCGGGTCGCCGTTCCAGTCGGTCATCATCCCGCCCGCGCCTTCGACCACCGGGATCAGCGCGGCATAGTCATGCAGCTTCAGCCCCGCCTCGGCCACGATGTCGAGGTGTCCGCTGGCCAGCATGGCATAGTTGTAGCAGTCGCCGCCCATCACCATGCGCTTGTGATCGGTGCGCGCGGCCAGCGCCATGAAATGCTCGCCGTCGTGATCGTCGAAATAATGCGGGCCGGTGGTGGCCAGCGTCGCCTCGTCCAGCCGGGCACAGGGGCGGCAGCGCACCGCCGCGCCATTGAGCAGCGTCGGCAGGCCCGATCCGCCCACCCAGCGCTCGCCCGCGATCGGCTGGTCGATCACCCCGATCAGCGGCCAGCCATCGACCATCAGCGCGATCAAGGTGCCAAAGATCGCGCGTCCCGCCAGGAAACCGGCGGTCCCGTCGATGGGGTCCAGCACCCACTGGCGGCTGGCGCCCGGGCGCTCGCTGCCGAATTCCTCGCCGATGATGCCGTCGTCGGGCCGCTCGGCCGCCAGGATGGCGCGCATCGCCTGCTCCGCCTCGCGGTCGGCGATGGTCACGGGCGAGGCATCCCCCTTGCGGTCGGTTTCCAGCGCGGTGCGGAAATGCGGACGGATCGCGGCGCCCGCCGCATCGGCCAGCCGCTGCGCCAGCGCGATATCGTCGGTCAGCTTCATCAGTCGAACAGCGAGCTGACGGAGCTTTCGTCCGCGATGCGGCGAATCGCCTCGCCGATCAGCGTCGCGATCGACAGGATGCGGATCGACCCGCTGTCGCGCGCCGCATCGGTTGCCTGGATCGTGTCGGTGATGACCAGCTCCTTCAGCACCGATTTCTCGACCCGCGCCACCGCCGCGCCCGACAGCACGCCATGCGTGATATAGGCGACCACGCTCTTCGCGCCCTCGTCCAGCAGCGCCTGCGCCGCGTTGCACAAGGTGCCGCCCGAATCGATGATGTCGTCGATCAGGATGCAGTGCCGCCCCTGCACTTCGCCGATGATGTTCATGACCTCGGACTCGCCGGGGCGATCGCGGCGCTTGTCGACGATGGCCAGCGGCGCATTGTCCAGCCGCTTGGCCAGCGCCCGCGCGCGGACCACGCCGCCGACGTCGGGCGAGACGACCATCAGGTCCTGGTCGCCATAGCGCGCCTGGATATCGGCGGCCATCGCCGGGGCGGCATAGAGGTTGTCGGTGGGAATATCGAAAAAGCCCTGGATCTGCCCCGCATGCAGGTCGACCGCCAGCACGCGGTCGGCGCCCGCCTCGGTAATCAGGTTGGCGACCAGCTTGGCCGAGATCGGCGTGCGCGGCCCCGGCTTCCGGTCCTGCCGGGCATAGCCGAAATAGGGCACCACCGCGGTGATCCGCTTGGCCGAAGCGCGCTTCAGCGCGTCGATGCCGATGAGCAGTTCCATCAGGTTGTCGTTGGCGGGAAAGCTGGTGGACTGGACGATGAACACGTCCTCGCCGCGCACGTTCTCGTGGATCTCGATGAAGATCTCCTCGTCGGCGAAGCGGCGCACGCTGGCGTCGGTCATCGGCACTTCGAGATAGCCGGCGATGGCGCGGGCGAGCGGCAGGTTGGCATTGCCGGACATGATCTTCATTCGTCGGTCCTCGAAACGGCTTGCGGTGCGTATCTGTTTTCTGGGAGGGCGAAAGCCTTGCCGGCCTCCGCGTGCCTCACCTGCGGCCTTAACGGGGCGCCACGTGATTGCAACATTGGCGCGGGCGCGCGGCGTGGATTAGGGTTCTTTGCGTCATGTTCTGGTTGCTCATCGGTGCCGCCGTGCTGTTCCTGCTGCTGCGCCTGTGGGCGGGGCCGGTGCCGCCGCGCCCGGCCGATTCGCACCAGCAAGCCATCGATGGCGAACCCGAACCGGCGGACGACGATCCGCTGTGGACGCCCGAGGCACTGCAGAAATACGGCACGCCCGAAATGGCAGAGCAGCTTTACGAACAAGGCCGCGCAGACGAACTGCGCGGCCTTGGCTATCGCGGGGATCTTCCGCCCGAAGAGTGAACCGGGTCAGACGGGTTCGTGCTGATGCTCGCCCTTGATCCAGCGCACCGTGCGGGACGAAGCGCGCATCACCACCGAATCGGTGGTCATCCGCCCGCCCTTCAGATGCTTCACGCCCGCCAGCAGCGAACCGTCGGTCACGCCGGTCGCGGCAAAGATGCAATCGCCCTTGGCCAGGTCGCGCAGGCTGTAGATCTTGTCGAGGTCCTCGATCCCCCACTTGCGGGCGCGGGCGCGTTCGTCGTCGTTGCGGAACAGCAGCTTGCCCTGGAACTGGCCGCCCACGCAGCGCAGCGCGGCACAGGCCAGCACGCCCTCGGGTGCGCCGCCCGAACCCATGTAGATGTCGATGGTGGTGTCGGGATTGGTGGTCGCGATCACGCCCGCCACGTCGCCGTCGCCGATCAGCACCACGCCGCAGCCCAGCTCGCGCAGTTCGGCGATCATCTTTTCGTGGCGCGGACGGTCGAGCACGCACACGATGATTTCCGACGGCTCGACGCCCTTGGCGGCGGCGACGGCCTTCACGTTCTCGGTCGGGCTCTTGGTCAGGTCGATCACGCCCTCGGGATAGCCGGGGCCGACCGCGATCTTCTCCATGTAGACGTCGGGCGCGTTCAGCAGGCAGCCTTCCTCGGCCGCGGCCAGCACGGCCAGCGCGTTGGGTCCGGCCTTGGCGGTGATGGTGGTGCCTTCCAGCGGGTCGAGCGCGATGTCGATCTTGGGCCCCTTGCCCGGCGCGCCGCCGACCTTCTCGCCGATGTAGAGCATCGGCGCCTCGTCGCGCTCACCCTCGCCGATCACGACGGTGCCGTCCATGTAGAGCTCGTCGAACGCCTTGCGCATCGCCTCGACGGCAGCGGCGTCGGCGGCCTTCTCGTCGCCGCGGCCGACCAGGTAGGATGCGGCGATGGCCGCCGCTTCGGTCACGCGGACCATCTCGAGGACAAGTACGCGGTCGAGGACGTCACTGGGTAGCGGCACGGAGGCAATTCCTTTCGAATATCAGGCCATGGCGAGGTAACCGAGCGGCACCCCCTTGTCGAGTTCGCGCACCGCGAGCATCGGGATTGCCGCTTAGTGGCTAAAGGCCGCCATGCCCCCCTATTGTTTCAGGATGTGCATCACCAGCGGCGCGGCGGTCATGCTTTCCAGCCCGGCCAGCAGGTCCAGCGCCTTTTCCACCGCGGCCTCCTCGCCCTCGTGCGTGACCATCGAGACCAGCACCGACCCGTCGACGCCGCCGGTATATTCGCTGCCCATCTGGATCAGGCTCTCGATCGAGACGCCCGCGTCGCGCATCGCGGCGGTGATCTCGGCCAGCACGCCGGGGCGGTCCTTGACCAGGAAGCGCAGATAGGCCTTGCCCGTGCGGTGCCCGGTTTCGGCGGGCATGGTCCGGTCCAGCTCGGCCACGGGGATCGAGAAGGGCGGATCGATCTCGCCCTCGCTGTCCCAGTACCGTGCGATGTCGATGATGTCGGCGACCACCGCGCTGGCGGTCGGCCCGTCGCCCGCACCTGCGCCCTGGAACAGCAGCATGCCCGAGAAATTGCCCTCGGCCACCACCGCGTTGGTCGGGCCGTCGACATGGGCGAGCGGGTGGTTCTTGGGCACCAGGTAGGGATGGACGCGCTGGAAAAGCCGGGTCGTGCCGTCCGCGCCGGTCTCGACATTGGCCATGCCCAGCAGGCGGATGACATAGCCCAGCGAATCGGCCTGCGCGATATCGGCGGCCAGGATGCGGCGGATGCCGTCCGCTCCCACGCTGGTGAAGTCCAGCTCGGTGCCGAACGCGATGCTGGCCAGGATCGACAGCTTGTGCGCCGCGTCGATCCCGTCGATGTCGAAGGTCGGGTCCGCCTCGGCATAGCCCATGGCCTGCGCCTCGCCCAGCACGTCGGCGAAATCGGCGCCCGTGTCCTCCATGGTCGACAGGATGTAGTTCGAGGTGCCGTTGAGGATGCCGTAGACGCGTTCGATCGCATTGGCCGCCGCTCCTTCGCGCAGGCCCTTGACGATGGGGATACCGCCCGCGACCGCCGCCTCGAACTTCAGCGCGTGGCCCGCGGCCTCCGCCTCGCGCGCAAGGCCCAGCCCGTGATGCGCGATCATCGCCTTGTTGGCGGTGACGAAGCTCTTGCCATTGGCGATCGCGTTGCGCGCTAGCGTCAGCGCCGGGCCGTCGGACCCGCCGACCAGCTCGACCACCACGTCGACGTCGGGCCGGGTCGCCATCGCGCCCATGTCGTCTTCCCAGTCATAGCGCGAGATGTCGACGCCGCGATCTTTCGACCGGTCGCGCGCCGACACCGCCACGATCTCGATCTCGCGTCCCGCGCGGCGGGCCAGCAGTTCGCGATTGGTCTCGATCAGCCGAATGACGCCCGCGCCCACCGTGCCAAGCCCGGCAAGGGCGATGCGAAGGGGATCGGGCTGCGGACGGGACGGATCGGACACGCGAATGGGCTCCATGCTTGGACGTCAGGGTCGAAAAGGAGCGTGGCGGTTAGGCGACTGGCACGCACTTGGCCAGAGGCGCGTTACAAAAAACGCCCCCGGCCGGTACGAATTGTGCGCCTGGCAGCGTGCTGCCGAAACGCGTCAGAATTCGCGCTTGCGCTCGCAGGGACCCAGTTGCTCGATCACCACCGCGTAATCGGCAGAGGCCTGCTGGCGCAGGCGCGGGTCGCTGGCCAGCTGCGCTTCTGCCGGCAGCGTGGCGGGCAGCGCGCAAGCCAGCCGGTACCATTCCAGCGTGCCGGGCCGCGGCGGGCGGGCGTCGATCTGCACCAGCTCGCCGGTCGACAGGCCCCATACCGGCGGCTGCCCCGGCGCGCGCACCACCGCGATGGATGCAGGCGATCCATCCTCGGTCTTGAGGAAGATCTGCGTCTCGCCCTCGCCCGCCAGATTGCCCGGCGTGTGCAGCGCATCGCGCACGCCGGTCACGACGGGCGCGGCGTCGGGCGACAGCTTCTCGGCCAGCAGGCTGCGCAGCGACGTCGTGTTGACCGCCGCGACGGGGACCTGCGCATCGGGCGCGACCAGCTGGATCTCGTCGCTGCTGCCCGGGACCGGGCGCGCGAACAGGACAACAGTCTCGCCCTTGAGCTTGGGCACCTTGCCCTTGGCGGTCAGCTTGACGTCGGCCAGGTATTTCAGCTTCTCGCCCACGGGCGAGGTGCCGGCCAGCAGGCTCTTGGTCTCCGCCTCGACATAGATGCGCGCCCAGCCCGGCCGCACCGGCCCGGTGCGAGCAGGGTCGATCCTGCTCGTCCGGCGCACCTCTGCCGTGATCGCCAGCGGCGCATCCAGCGCCAGGTCTGCCAGGTCGGCGTACGAGATCGACGATTCGCCGGGGGCGGTCTGCGCCCCTGCCGGCACGGCGACGGCAAGCGAAATGCCGGAAATGACAGTCGCGATTGTGGATAAGGCACGGCGGTCTGGACGATTGGAATTACGCAACGGAAGGCCCCCTCTGGGTGGAGTATATATATAGAATATCGCGCGCATGAGCGCGGGCGCGAAGGACGCATCGAACCATACAAACGACCAAGGTAGTGAATCGCTCCTTAATCGACAAAGCATTTGCGCACCCCCCTGTTCGGCGTTAAACCCCTGGAACGAACGGCTTGGCGACAGATCGGGCCGCAATAATCTTGCGCAGGTTCAACGGTTGGCGCACCCTTAAGGGGTAATTCGGCCGGCAGCTTGCGCCCGGTTCTACCGGCAGGGCAGGAAACGTGGTTTGTAGGTGGTGCCCGGCACCACAGCCGGACCATTTGTTGAGGGCAGGCTTTTGCAGGCCTGCTTGCGCGTGCTTTTAATGGAGTGGGTTATTTGAATGGCATATGCTGACCAACAGATGAGCGGCAACAAGATCGCTGCGATCATCATTGTTGCCCTTCTGCATATCGCGGCCATCTATGCCTTGGTCACGGGCCTCGCCTATGAGGCTATCGAGAAGGTCAAGGAAACAGTTACCGCGGTCAATATCGAGGATCCGCCGCCACCGCCGCCGCCGCCGCCGCCACCGCCGGACGAACCGCCGCCGCCGCAGGCTCCGCCTCCGCCGGTCGCGCCGCCTCCGGCCGTGAAGATCACGCGGCCTGCGCCGCAGATCAAGACGGTCCAGACGATCCCGCCGCCGTCTCCGCCGGCAGTACGGATTCCGCCTGCGGCTCCCCCGGCGCCCGTGGCTCCCCCCGCTCCTTCGCAGGCGCGTGGTGCAAGCCCCCGGAACGCCAGCAGCTGGGCTGCCCGCATTCAGGACAACTACCCCAGCCGCGCTCTGCGTAACGAGGAGGAAGGCTCCGTCGGCATGCGCATCACGGTTGGCGCGAACGGTCGCGTAAGCGATTGCTCCGTGACTAGCTCGAGCGGTTCGTCCTCGCTTGACGAGGCAGCGTGTGAGGGAATGCGGCGGTACGCCCGCTACAATCCGGCACTCGACGCCGCAGGTAACGAGATCTCGAGCACGATGTCGCAGACGATCCGCTACCAGATCCCGAGATAAGCAGCGGCGGGTGTAATGCCCGCCCCATAACTCTGATTTTTAAAACGAAATCACTGTAATTGAAGGAAGTTTCCGCATGATCATCGAAATCCTCGCCGCTGCTGCCTCGGAAGCGCCGGCCAACAAGTTCGGCTTCAAGGAAGCGCTCGAGCAGGGCGGCTTCATCGCCTACGCGACCGTCATCATCCTGGGCATCATGTCGTTCGGTTCGTTCTACATCCTCTTCACCAAGTGGTTCGAGCAGAACAAGATCATGCGTCAGGCCAAGAAAGTCCGCACCGGCTTCTGGCGTGCGAACTCGCTGCGCGAGGGCGCCGGCCGCCTGGGCAAGAACTCGGCCTATCGCCAGATCGTCGACGACGGCCTGGCCGCTGAAGAGCAGCACGCCAAGATGACCGACAGCCTCGAAGCCCATGACTGGCTGCACGGCTCGCTCGCCCGTTCGGAAGCGGCGATTAACGCCCGCCTCGCTTCGGGCCTGCCGTTCCTCGCGACCGTCGGCGCGACCGCACCGTTCATCGGCCTGTTCGGCACCGTGGTCGGCATCTACCGCGCGCTGATCAACATCGGCATCGCCGGTTCGGCCTCGATCGACAAGGTCGCCGGCCCCGTGGGTGAGGCGCTCATCATGACCGCGCTCGGCCTGCTGGTCGCCGTTCCCGCCGTGCTTGCCTACAACTACCTGCAGGCTCGCAACAAGCGTATCGCCGAACAGCTCTCGGGCTTCTCGACCGACATCCTGGCGAACATCAACTCGCGCGGCACCATCAAGCCGTCCGTGACCGCCGCTCCGGCGACTGCCAAGACGGCCACGACCGCTGCCGGTGCAAGCGCCGCAGTCAAGAAGTAAGTGACCTTGGGGGCGGTCTTCGGGCCGCCCCGCTTTCCGCCTTTCGGCACAACCGCAAGGCGTGGATTGGCCCCCAGGGGCCCGTACGGCCAGATAGGGTAAGATAATGGCGATTTCTTCAGGCGGCGGTGGCGCCGAGACACCGATGTCGGACATCAACACCACGCCCCTCGTGGACGTGATGCTGGTGCTTCTGATCATCTTCCTGATCGCGGTTCCGGTCGCGATCCAGTCGATCGAACAGCTCAAGGTGCCGATCATCGAATCGGAAGAATCGCAGGACAAGGTCGAGAACCTGATGCTGTCGATCACCTCGACCGATGCGGCCGGGCTCAGCCCGGGCCAGGCCGGCTATACCGGCGCGACCCGCGAAGGTGCATGCCGCGTCTACATCAACGACACGCCGGTGAATTCCGACGAGTTGCAGGAGCGTTCGTTCAACCGGCTCGACGCCATCGTCCAGCGCGAAGGCGGACCCGAAGCGATTGCGGAAGACCCGGACAAGATCCCGCAGGTGCATATTCGTGCCGACCAGAACGCACCCTGGAAGTGCGTGGCCGGTGCGATCTACCAGATCCAGGCAGCAGGCTATCCGACCGTCGGCTTCATCTCGACGCCGATCGATCCCGACGCCTGATCGCGCCGCGCAAGTTTAAAGGAGACCACCCATGGCAATGTCAGGAGGCAGCGACGACGGCTCCCCGATGATGGAGATGAACACGACGCCGCTTATCGACGTCATGCTCTGCATGCTCATCATCTTCATCCTGTCGATCCCCGTCGCCACGCACGCTGTGAACATCGATCTGCCGACGCCCAGCGATGTGCCGAGCGACGTCAACATCGATCCGGTTAAGAACAAGGTGATCATCACCCGCGAGGGTGAGATCCTGTGGAACGGCGAAACCGTGACGCAGGGCGAACTGGTCAGCACGATCCAGGAATCGCTGCTGCTGCCGGTCGAGCCCGAACTGCAGTTCGAGCCCGACGAGTTCACCGCCTATGAAGTGACCGCCGAAGTTCTGAAGATCATCAAGAACTCGGGCGCGACGAAGTTTGGCTTCGTCGGCAATGAACGCTATCGCATGTTCGATGCCGGTCCGGCGGGTGTGAACCCGACGCAGACCGCGACCTGAACGCGGGACCAGCGACAAAGATCGGGCGGGCCTTCGGGTCCGCCCTTTTTTTATGCGCCGCGCCTATTGCGGCGTCATCGCCTGGGAGATGAGGCGTTCCGCCTCCACCAGCATCTCGTCATCCGCGGAACCGGCGGGCATGCGTTCGCGCCCGATCGGGACCAGCACGGGCACCGCCAGCGGGCTGACACGGTCCAGCCGCACGTGGACGGTCTCTCGCTCGGCCCGCTCCAGCACCCCGGCCAGGCGCCCCACATCGGTCATGCGAGTTCGCGCATCCTGCCAGGCTGCCTCGATCAGCACGTGGTCGGGTTCGTACTTGCGCAATACGTCATAGATCAGGTCGGTCGAGAAGGTGACCTGCTTGCCCGTCTTGCGCTTACCCGGCTGCTGGCGTTCGACCAGCCCCGCGATCACCGCGACCTCGCGAAAGGCGCGGCGCAGCAGGTGCGAATTGGTGACCCAGTCGGTGAATTCGTGCGCCAATATGTCGGGCGACAGGATTGCGACCGGATCGGTAATCGGCTTCAGCCCCCACACCGCCAGCGAATAGTCATTGGCGACGAATCCCAGCGGCCCCAGCCCGCGACCCTCCATCCGCCGCGTCACCAGCATGCCCAGCGACTGGTTCGCGTTCCACCCCTCGAATGTATAGAACACGCTGTATTCGCGTTTCTCGAACGGAAAGCTCTCGACCAGCAGCTCGCCGGGTCCCGGCAGCTCGCTGCGCCAGTCCTGCACTTCCAGCCATTCGCGTACATCGTCGGGAAAGCGCGCCCAGCCCGCGCGGTCGATCAGCAGGCCGCGCACCCGGTCGGCCAGATGCGTCGTCAGCGGCATGCGCGCCCCGCCATAGCTGGGGATCATCGCCGACTTCTTCGCCGCGCGCACGATCAGCTCGACCTCGCGCAGGCTCTCGACCTCCAGGCTCAGCCCGGCGAACTGGAACGTGTCGCCCGGCGTCAGGCTGGCGGCAAAGCGTTCCTCGACCCGCCCCAGCGAGCGGCCGTTGCGGAACCGCACGGTCAGCATCTCGCCATCGAGGATGATGCCCGCGTTCAGCCGGTGCCTGACAGCATGTTCGGGATGGGTCAGCCGCCACCATCCGCCATCCTCGCGCGTGATGCGCTTGAACCGGTCATAGGCGCGCAGCGCATAGCCGCCGTTCTCGACAAAACCCAGCACGCGCTGCCACACCTCCGCATCGACCCAGGCATAGGCGAGGGTCGAGCGAATTTCGGCCAGCAGCGCGTCTTCCTGGAACGGTCCCGCGCAGGCGCAGGCCATCACGTGCTGCGCCAGCACGTCCAGCCCGCCGGGGCGGAAGTCCTCGCCGTCGCGCACGCCCTCTTCCACCGCGTCCAGCGCGGCCTGCGCTTCCAGGAATTCGAACCGGTTGCCCGGCACCAGAAGTGCGCGGCTGGGCTGATCGAGCCGGTGATTGGCCCGCCCGATGCGCTGCAACAGCCGCGAGGAGCCCTTGGGCGCGCCCATCTGGATCACGCAGTCGATGTCGCCCCAGTCGACCCCCAGGTCCAGGCTGGCCGTCGCCACCAGCGCCCGCAGCTCGCCGCGCGCCATCGCGCCCTCGACCTTGCGTCGCGCCTCGACCGAAAGCGACCCGTGATGGACCCCGATCGGCAGCACGTCGTCGTTCACGTCCCACAGCTTCTGAAAGATATACTCGGCCAGGAAACGCGTATTGGTGAAGATCAGCGTGGTGCGGTTGCGGCGGATCTCCTCGTAGATCTGCGGGATCGCCCAGGTCGCGGCATGGCCTCCCCATGGCACCCGCTCGCCGTCCGGCAACAGGATCGAGATATCGGGCGGCGCGCCCGGCTCGCCCACGACATGCCGGACAGCGTCCAGATCGCCCCACGGCGCCAGCCAGCCGCGATAGGCGTCGACATCGGCGACCGTCGCGGACAGGCCGCTGCGCCGCATGTCGGGCGCCAAGGCCTGCAACCGCGCTAGCGCCAGCATCAGCAGGTCGCCGCGCTTGCCGGTGGCAAAGGCGTGCATCTCGTCGATCACCACGCGCTTCAGCCCGGCGAACATCTCAGCCGCCTCAGGGTAGGAGATCAGCAGTGACAGCGATTCGGGCGTTGTCAGCAGAACATGCGGCGGGCGGCTGCGCTGGCGCTTCTTGCGGTCCGACGGGGTATCGCCGCTGCGCGTCTCGATCCGGATCGGCAGGTCCATTTCCTCCACCGGGATCAGCAGGTTGCGCCTGACATCAGTGGCCAGCGCCTTGAGCGGAGAGACGTAGAGCGTGTGCAGCCCGTCATGCGGCGGCTCGTCACCCATGCGTTCCTGCGTGAAGGCGGCGAGGGTCGGCAGGAACCCCGCCAGCGTCTTGCCCGCGCCGGTATCCGCGGTCAGCAACGCGTGGCAGCCGGCGTCGTCTGCGTCCAGCATCTCGGTCTGGTGGCGGCGGATGCGCCAGCCGCGCCCGTCGAACCAGCGCTCTATGGTGTGGGGAACCGCCATGCTCTGGCATCAACCCATGGCAAGGCATTTGGTTCTTCGCCGCCCCCACGCCGCGGATGCAGGACAAAAAAAGGCCCGGAGGGAAAACCCGCCGGGCCATGAAGTTTTGGGAGAGGATGCCTGAAAGGCACGATCTTTGTGCACCGCAGCACGCCGTATTGCAACTGCGAAAAAACGAAACCGTTTTGCGCTTTTTGCAAGAATGTCAGTAAGCGCGAAAATACAGGGCGTTAGCGCTACCATTCGGCGGTGGAAAACCGCTCGCAAACGCAGCGTTCGGCAGGCGATCAGCCCCTTGCGACCCAACAGAAAAGGCCGACTCGAACCGCGATTTTGATTCGCGGCCCGAGTCGCCCGGTTCAAAAGGATCAGTGCCCGGCCTGCGGACCGCGCTTCAGGCCCGATGCCGCCAACTGCTCGTCGATCTGGCCCATCAGCCGCTCCAGACCGGCCTCGCTGTCGCTCTCTGCGCGGGCGACCAGGACGTCCTGCGTGTTCGATGCGCGCAGCAGCCACCAGCCGTCGTTGCCGGTCACGCGCACGCCGTCGGTGTCGTTCACCTCGTCGGGCGATCCCGACAGGCGCTCCTTTACCTCGTCGATCACGGCGAACTTGCGGCTTTCGTCCACCTGGAAGCGCATTTCGGGCGTATTGATCATGTCGGGCATGGCCGAACGCAGGTCGGTCACGCTCTTGCCCAGCCGCGCGCTCGCCAGGATCAGGCGCACGCCGCCATACAGCGCGTCGTCATAGCCGTAATACTGGTCGGCGAAGAACACGTGCCCGCTCATCTCGCCCGCCAGCGGAGAGCCGGTTTCCTTCATCTTCGACTTGATCAGCGAATGGCCGGTCTTCCACATCAGCGGCTTGCCGCCATGCGCGGCCACGCTGTCGTACAGCGCGCGGCTGGCCTTCACGTCGGCGATGATCGTGCTGCCGGGTAGGTATTTCAACAGATCCTCGGCGTAGATCATCAACAACTGGTCACCCCAGATAACCCGTCCGGTACCGTCGATCGCGCCAATGCGGTCGCCGTCGCCGTCGAAGGCCACGCCGAAGTCGAGATTCTTCTCGGCCACCAGCGCCTTCAGGTCGGCAAGGTTCTTCTCTTCGGTGGGGTCCGGGTGATGATTGGGGAAATTGCCGTCGACTTCGGTGAACAGGGTGAAATGCTCGCCCGGCAGCCGTGCGACCAGCTTTTCGAGGCAGGGACCGGCGGCGCCATTGCCGGCGTCCCAGCCGATCCGCAGGCTGGACAGCTTTTCAATCTCGCTTGCCGACAAGCCGTCGAAGGGTTTCATCAGCGCCTCGATATAGGCGCCTACGACATCGCGGCTCTCATGCGTGCCGCTGCCGTCGTCCCAGTCGCCCGCGGCGGCCATCTCGCCGATCTTCAGGATGTCCGCGCCGAAAAACGGGCGTCCCTGAAATACCATCTTGAAGCCATTGTAATTGGCGGGGTTATGGCTGCCGGTTATCTGGATGCCGCCATCGACATCTTCGGCTGACGCCTCGGCGAAATACAGCATGGGCGTCGGGCCAAGGCCGATCCGCACCACGTCGCAGCCGCTGGCGTTCAGCCCCTCGACCAGCGCGTGTTCCAGCGTGGGCGACGATACGCGCCCGTCATAGCCGACCGCCACCTTGCTGCCGCCCGCCCGCTTCAGCAGCGTTGCGAAACCGCGCCCGATCGCGCGGGCATCGTCGGGGCCCAGCGTCTCGCCGATGATGCCGCGAATGTCGTATTCGCGCAGGACAGTGGGATGGAACTGATGGGACATGAAGATGCCTTTCACAACGCTGGACAATATGCTGGACGCCACCGGCGGGATGCCCGGTGCAGGACGCACCCGGCGGGAACCCACGCTTAGCGCTTGGTGGGGATAGTTTGTTCCAGCAATATGTCACGCGCGGCGTCGATGCGAAACACCTCTTCCGGCGATCCGCCCTTGTCCGGATGGGCGGTGCGCATCAGCCGCCTGTGCGCGGCCAGGATATCCTCGCGGCTGGCATCGCGGTCGACCCCCAGCAGGGTCCGGGCCTGCGCCCGCTCCTGCGCCTTTTCGGAATCGCGCCACATTTCCCACGGCCACTTGTGAAAGACCATGCGGAACACCACCAGCGCCAGTATGGCGAGGATCAGGAATTTCACGCGGCTTCGCCCACCTCGTCACGGCGCTCGATCGCCGGCAGGTTCAGCGCCTTGACCAGCGACCGCAGTTCCTGCCGCGCGACGAGGTGGCTGGTGCCCATGTCGCCCAGGTGCCCCTTGTCCAGCAGGGTCAGCCCGGCTGGAAACAGCTCGCGATAGACGACGCGTTCGGACAGGCCCGGCGCAGTGCGGAACCCGACGCGCTTGGACAGTTCGCTCAGCGCGAATTCCAGGCGGCGCATGTTGCGCGCCTCGATATGCTGGGTGCGGTTGCGCACCACGATCCAGTCCATCTCGCGCCGCCCGCCCTGCGTTGCCAGGCCGCGCTTCTTGCGCGCCTCGAACATCAGTTCGGCATAGAACGACAGCTTCTTGACCTTGAACGTGTCGGGATCGACATGGCCGAACAGGTCGAAATCGACGAAGCTGTCATTCAGCGGCGTCACCAGCGTATCCGCCGTCGTGGCGACATGGCGCGCGTATTTGTCGTCGCGGCCCGCGGTGTCGAAGATCAGGAAATCCATCCCCTCGCTCGCTTCCTCGATCATGGCTTCCAGCACCTCGATGCTGGGGCCGCCGAACACGCCGACCATCGCGCCGGGCAGTTCGATGCCGCGGCGCTTCTCGGTGTCCAGCCGGTTCTCGAAATAGCGGAAAAACGTGCGCTGCCGGTGGTCGAGATCGAGCGCGGCGACCTTGGCCCCCTGGTAGGCGAGCGCCACGGCGACATGGACCGCGGTGGTCGATTTGCCCGTCCCGCCCTTTTCATTGGCGAACACGATGCGGTGCGGGGCGCTTCTGGGTGGCTGGCTCATAGGTCGGTCAACTCGTTACGCCAAATGGCTTTACGCTGCCGGATTGCGCGTTACACCCGCGCCGACATTACCACAGACTACCAAGCGGGACTCCCTGTATGCAAACCGTTCACGCGCTGAATCCACTACGGCAAACGGTGGACGCCCTGCGCGGGCGGTCCGGCGGGGGCGCAAGGCTGGCGCTGGTGCCCACGATGGGCGCCCTGCACGAGGGGCACCTGACGCTGGTGCGCCGCGCGAAAGAGCTGGCCGATCTGGTCGCGGTGTCGATCTTCGTGAACCCCAGGCAATTCGGCCCGAACGAGGATCTGGACGCCTATCCCCGCCAGATGGAGAGCGACAGCCGCCTGCTGGAGGCCGAGGGCGTAGACCTGCTGTGGGCGCCCGATGGCGCCGCGATGTACCCCGAAGGCTATGCGACGAATATCAGCGTGTCGGGCGTCAGCGCGGGGCTGTGCGGCGCGGACCGGCCCGGCCATTTCGACGGGGTGGCCACCGTGGTGTGCAAGCTGTTCAACCAGGTCCGCCCCGATATCGCGCTGTTCGGGGAAAAGGACTGGCAGCAACTCGCCGTCATCCGCCGCATGGCCCGCGACCTCGACCTGACGCAGCCGCACGTGGACGCCATCATCGGCGTGCCCATCGTGCGCGAGGTGGACGGCCTCGCGATGAGCTCGCGCAACGCTTACCTGTCGCCCGATCAGCGGCGGGCGGCGGGCCAGCTCAACGCCGCGATGCGCGCGGCCATCGCGCGGCTCGGCGGCGCCGACGATGCGGCCGCCGTCATGGCGGACCTGAAGGCCGCGATCCTTGCCGCCGGGTTCGACAGCATCGACTATGCCGAATTGCGCGACGCGAACAGCATCGCGCTGCTGGACGCGCCCGGCGGCAATGCGCGGCTTTTCGTCGCGGCGCGGATCGGCGGCACGCGGTTGATCGACAATATGGCGCTGCGGTGACGCGCGCGCCGCGGCGCTTGGCAAGACCCGGCTTCGCGGCGTAGCATCGCGCGGTGCCCTATCGCCTGAAACACAAGGACGGATCCGTCACCAACGCCCTGCGGCGCATCGCGGACGAGCAGATCGGCAAGGCGCTCGCCTCGATCGAAAATGCCGAGAGGGCCGAGGCGGTGCACGACGTGCGCAAACGCTGCAAGAAGCTGCGCGGACTGATCCGCCTCGTCCGCCCGGCATTCGGCGATTACGCGGACGAGAACGCGGCGTTTCGCGAGACTGCGCACATGATCTCGGGCGCGCGCGATGCCAAGGTGATGCAGGACACCTACGATCTGCTGGTCGCGAAATATGACGGGCAGGTCGACCGCAGCGCGCTCGGCCCGATCCGCCGCCGCTTCACCATGGACCGCAAGGCGCGGGTGGAGGACGGCGGCGTCGACGACCGGCTTGACGAGGCGCGCACGCGCCTGGTCGAGGCGCGCGAACGCGCGCGGTCGTGGACGCTGGACGCGGACGACTGGGAAGCGGTTTCGGGCGGGCTGGCAAAGACCTATGGCCGCGCGGTCAAGGCGGCGACCAAGGCGCGGGCCCACCCGGATGGCGAGGTCCTGCACGAATTGCGCAAGCGCGTGAAATACCACTGGTATCACAGCCGGCTGCTGGAAAACCTCTGGCCCGAGATGATGTCCGCCCGCCAGCACGCGGCCAAGGCCTTGTCCGACATCCTCGGCGATCATCACGACCTCGACGTATTCGCGCAGACGCTGGCGGACGATCCCGATGCCTTTGGCAGCAGCACCGATGTCGAGGTGGCGATCGGCCTTGCCCGCGCGCGGCAGGAACGGCTGGAGCAGCAGGCCTGGCCGATCCTCGACCGCATGCTGGCGCAAGAACCGAAGATGCTGGGCCGCCATATGCAGGCGCTGTGGACTGCCTGGCAGCGGGACCGCTGATCCATGGGGACCGAGACCGAGCGCAAGTTCCGCGTGACCGGCACCGGCTGGCAGAACCTCGCGGACGGCGGGCGGCATATCCTGCAGGCCTATGTCGCGCTGGACGATGAGCGGCAGGTGCGGGTTCGCATCATCGACCGCGCAAACGCGCTGCTGACCATCAAGATCGGCGGCGCGGCGCTTTCGCGGGCCGAGTTCGAATATGCCATCCCCCTGCCCGATGCCCGGGCGCTGATCGGCCGCTGCGTCGGCCAGCCCATCGCCAAGACCCGCTTCCGCGTGCCTGCCGGGCGTGACCTTACCTGGGAAATCGACCGGTTCGAGGACCGCCACGACGAGCTGGTCCTGGCCGAGATCGAGCTGCCGAGCGAGGACGCGGCCTTCGACCGGCCCGACTGGCTGGGCGAGGAAGTCACCGGCGATCCCGCCTGCTACAACGCCGCACTGGCGCGCGGCTAGTGGCTCAGCCCGCAGGGAACAGGAACGTGACCACGAAGCGCATCCCCCACTTCGCCCCGCCGTCCGGCCTCTCGACGTAATAGCGCCCGCCCAGCCCCAGCGAGACCGGCTGGTCGCCGAAGCTCGTCAGCTGACTGACCGACACATTGACCGGCACGTTCCACTGCTCGGTCTTCCAGTTGTAGCTGCTTTCCGCATTGATCGAGAATGTCGCCGCGCTGGGCGTGATATAGGACACGAACGGCTGCACGAAGGCCTGCGACACGTCGGAGCGGCTGTCCGATCCCGCGACCGACCAGATCTGGTTCGCCAGCAGCCCCACCGTCAGCGACCCCGCCTGCTTCAGCACGACCGCCGTCGGGCCGATCCCCCATTTCTTGCCGCCCAGCGCGCCATCGGTCGCTGTCGGCAGCAGGAACGC